>CALRVN010000071.1:0-12463 GCA_943371625.1 Hyphomicrobium sp. CS1GBMeth3 | reverse complement strand
ATCTTGTCGGTTGCTCTAACCTGAACGACCTTCTCGCTGCCGTCCTCTTCGATCAGCTTGAGACCGTTGGCGCGGATCGCCGCCAAATGCGGGCCGCGCGCAATCACGGTGACGTCGTGCCCGCTATGGGCAAGACGGGCAGCCAACAGGCCGCCAATGCCGCCCGCTCCCACCGCGCAAATTCTCATCGATAACCTCAGGACGTGCGGATTTTCTGTGCCCACGGCATCATTGCGAGGTGCATAGGCTCTTGTCCTACGGATGTACTGCGAAGCCCATCGATGTGGCAAGCGGCGCACTCGAAGGTGCGTGGGTCGCTTCTGTCCGAGGCGGCATGGCGTCTGCTATGGCGCGCGCTCGCTACTTCGCGATGACGTGCCGTCATCTACCTGACGATGATCTTGTCGCCGTTCGACGTGTTCGGTTCGGCGCGGGGCGGGCCGGTCGATGGGCGACCGGCCAGCCCCGCAAGGTCTACTTCGGCCCTGTGAATTTCTCGCACCGGTTCTTGGTCGGGTTCCAATTATCGGCGCTGCAGCAGTTTGGATAGGTGCCGCGCGGCGTGCTGCCCGAGCACTTCGGTGTGGTCGGGGTCGGTGTCGGCTTCGGCGGGATCGTGCAGCGACCGCGGAACATCCGTTTCGGTGCCGGACAGAAGCAATTGGGTGGCGTACCCACCATTCCGCGCGTGCACTTACCCTTCGGCTCCTCCGTCTTGGACGGCGTCGTTTTGGACGGAGCGTCCGGCAGGCAGCGCTCGGAGCGAGCCCAATGCGTTCCAGGCGGGCAGCTGCAGTTCGGCGGAGTTCCGATGCGGCCGCCGGTGCACGGGACCGTCACCTTGGGTCTCACACACTTGCCGTTCTCAAAGCGCGTCCCGGGCGGGCAGCAGTTCGGCGGCCTGCCGGTCATGCCGATCGGGCACTTGCAGTTCGGCGGTTTGCCGATCGTGCCGGCAGCGCACTTGTCGTTGTTGCCGTCGGTGCCGCCGGTGCCGGGTCCTGGCTTGACGCACTTGCCCTTCTCGAGCCGCGTACCATTAGGGCAGCAACGCGGCCACTCGCCGAACATGCCACTCGGGCACTTGGGCTTCGGGCAGACGCCATTGATACGACGCTCGCCGTTGGGGCACGGGTCGGTACTGCCTTGGGTGCCGCCGGTGCCGGGGCCTGGCTTGACGCACTTGCCATCCTCGAACCGCGTTCCCGTGGGGCAGCAACGCGGCCAGTCGCCGAACATGCCGCTAGGGCACTCGGGCTTCTTACAAACTCCGTTGATCCTGCGTGTGCCGTTGCGGCACTCTCCGGGTTCCACTACGTTGGAACGGCATGCACCACGCGAGAAATTGGTACCGCGCGGGCAGCAGTTGGGGAAGGTGCCGATCGGGCGTGCGCCCTTACAGACGGGTGGAGGTGGGGGCGGCGGCGGATTGATGATTGTGCCGTCTGTCCCGCTACGGCCATCGGACACGCAGGCGCCACGCGGAGGATTGACGCGCGGATCGAAGTGAGTCCCGCGCTCGCAGCAGTTGGGATACTTGCCGACGGGAAGGCTGCGGGGGCAGACTTTAGGGGGTGGTGGTGGTGGCACGATCGTGCCGCCGCCGCCTGGCCCATTGTCGACCGGCGAAACCGGCTCGGTGCAACTGCGGCCGTTCCACCTCGTGCCCGGCGGGCAGGCGCACATGCCTTCAGCCGTGAGGATCATGCCGCCCTTGCATTCCGGCTTCTCGGGCGGCGGCGTCGCATCGGCAATCTTCACCGAGTGACACGAGGAGATTGCATCCTCGTTGCGGGCCTGCGGTACCGCTTCAGGTCCGCCGGCGCTGACGATCATGCAGTTGGTGAAGTCTTCCGCGCTCCTGGGGACGCGCGCCGTAATCCTGAACTTGCGCGACGCGTCTGGCGCGAGAGTGAAATCGCTGCCCGTGCCGCAGTTGAACGGAATCTCCTTCGGCTGGCTGGTGCACGGCAGAGGCGGATCGATGGACACGATCGGCATGCTGGAGACGCCCGAGAGGCCGTCCGTCATCGAGATGGTGCCGACGTGCGCCTCGCGTCCAGTATTGGAGAGCGTCACGTCGAATGAGCACTCCTTGCCTTGCGCGCAAGTGGCCGGCCCGGTCTTATTGATCTTGAGCGTCGGTGCCGGCGGCGAGAGTTGCACCTGATGACAACCCTCCTGACTTTCCCCCTGACCTACCGGGACGGCGCCGCTTCTCGATCGCGGCTCTGCCGCATCCGACCCTTCCGAACCCAGGCTGGCGCAGTTCGAGAAGGACGCCGCGGTCGCGTCGGCCGGCAGGCGGATGACCACGGTGTAGTGGTTCTCAGTCTTGGGCGGCAGCGTCATATGCCCGGTGCATGAGAAGGGAACCTTTGTCGGCGCCGGTTTGCAGGGGAAATCCTGGCCCTGCCCGACCTTCGTGATCGACACGATCTCCGCCGATGACAGCCCTGTGAGCTTATCCGTCACCGTGACGGGATCGTCGTGCGTGACGGTCTCATTGGAGTTGAAGATATTGATATCGAAGGTGCACAAGCCGCCCGGCTGGCACGACTGATCGCCCGTCTTGGTAACATCAACATCGAAGGGATCGAGCTTGGCCTTGGCGCAATCCTTCACCAATCCCGTCGGGCCGATGTCCTCCGCAGGGTTCTTGATTTCAGCGCAGTTCTTAAGTTTGTTGCCGCCCTTCCAGGTGTTGCCAGGCTTCACGTTGATCAGCAGGACCTCGGATTCACCGGGTTGAAGTCCGCCGGGCTTTGGCGTCACCTCGCACTCGGTGAAGTTCGTTGCTAAAGGCGCCGCGGGGTTGTTCTTGACCGTGCCGCATTCCCACCGAGCCGTTCCCACCGGGAACTTCTCGATCAGCTCCGGGGTGCCACCAGAAATGGTGTCCTCAATCTTGATCGGGTCTGTGAACGGCGCCGAGCCGGTGTTCTTGACGGTGATGGTGAAGGTGCAGACGCCCTTGAGGTCGCAGTGACCTTCGTCAGCCGCCGTCTTAGCCCCAGGCGCCTGCTTCTCAATTTCGAGGTTCGGTCCCGCGGGACGCTTGATCGACATCGGCACGCACGTCCTCAAGGACGCCGGGTCGGCAGCGGTGAACTCCTGAAGCTGAACGCAATTCTCGCCAGCGAAGTCGATGGCGTTCATCCTCAACGCGAGGTCGACGAACACCTCCTTGCCGGGGTCAAGCGGCGTGGTGAGATTGCAGGTGATGGCCTTTTTGTTGAGTTTCGAGCAGTCGAAGTTGCCGCCGCTGTGATTAGCCACTGTGTCGAGCAGCGCGTCAGTCGGGCCCGGCAGGACGTCGAGAATTTTTACGGGCGGCGCGACGGGTTGGTTGCCGGTGTTGGTGAGCGTGATCCGGGCTGTGCAGGACGGCGCGCACGTGCCGTCGCCGAGCATCTCCTTTTTAAGGACCAGCTTGGGGCCGTTGACGAGTTGCGCGGTCACGCATGCCTTGTTCGCCTGTCCCACGATGCTGGCGCAGTTCTGTAACTGGTTGGCGCCGGTCAGCTTGCCGAGGAGAACGCCGAGGTCGAGCGTGATTTTCTGCTTGGGCGCGATCTCGACCTTGCCAGACTTGCAGGAGAATGCCGAGCCCGCGGGGTCGCACGTCCATCCGCCAGTCGGCTTAACGAGCTTGGTGCCTTCGATAAAGATACCGTCGGCAGTTGGCTCCTCGCTGATGTCGACCTCACCGATGAACGGCACGTCGCCATCGTTGGTGACGTCAATCGTGAAATTGCAACCGCCGCCCAGATCGGAGCATTGAGCCACGCCGCCTTTCGTAATGCGGAGCGGTGGTTGCACAGGTGGCTGCACCGGCGTCGGCACCTGAACCGTGGCGCATGCCGATGTTGCCGGGGCATCGATCCCGGCCGGCAACGGCGCACCGAGCGTCGCGCAGTTCTCAACGGTTGTGGCACCGACGGGCGGCGGGAAGGTGAACTTCAGCGGCGGCAACGAGCCGTTGGCGGGAACGGGTCCAGGATGCGAGCACGGGATGGTCGTTCCCACGGCCTTTTCGGGTTCGCAGCTCCACGGCAGCACCGGCGTCGTCAACTTGACGTCGGGCGGGAACGTATCGGCGATGGTGATCGGGCCGGGTATTTCCGCGTTCGACGTGTTCGAAACAACGATGTCGAAGCCGCACGGCGTCTTCTCATCGCAGGTGGGTGTGGTCGGCGTCTTTTCTATGGTGATAGGACCGGACTGGGTCTTGCCGCCGGTGGCTCCCTCGCTCTCCTCGACAGGCAAGCTGGCGCAGACCGGGCCGATGGGCTCGGGTACTCCGGCGGCGTCGGCGGGGCCTCCGGCCTGCACCGTCGCGCAGTTCTTCAGCTCCGGCTCTTCGCCGATACCTTTGGGAGCGAACGAGAGCGGCAGGGAAATCGTCTCGCCGTCCTTGATCGCCTGCTTGTGCGTGCAGCTGAACTTCGGCGGCGCCGTGCAGGTCCACGGTGCAGGCGGCGCACCTTCAATCGTAGCTCCCGCAAGGTTCGCGGCGCCTCCCGTCAGCTCGTCGCCGACGGTGATCTCGGGCAGCTCGGCACCCGAGTTGTTGGTGATGTCGATGTTGAAGGCGCAGCCGCCCTGCTGCGTGCACTTGCCTTCGCCGGGCGACTTGGTGATGGAGATGCCGCCGGCTTCGGCAGTCTCTCCGCCGCCGCCCGCCTCATCCGTACCCTCTTCGACTTCTGGGAACGTTTCTCCTCCGCCACCGGCGCCACCATCTTCGACCGCTGGAAATGCTTCCCCACCACCTCCGCCAGCGCCACCATCTTCGACCGGCGGGAAGTCGCCCCCTGGTGCGTCCTCCACGGGCGGGAAGGCGCCGCCGTCTTCGACCGGCGGGAATGCCCCGGCGCCATCTCCGCACTTGCGCAGCGCCAGCGCATTGCCGACATGGCCGCGTAGGCCTGGATCGTCATCGCGCTGGTCATAGTCGATGAAGCTGCTTTGATTTGGCGGCACGTTCGCTGGCCGCACGAGATCCAGGCCGTTGAGCTGCGTGCCGCTCACCGTGGGAGTGAGCGCGTCGCCCGTCATTGCGACGCTTGCATCGCAGGCGCCGAGATCGATGCTGCCGTCCGGCTTGTAGCCGTACTGCAGGCTGACGCCGCCGTCGGCTGCACGACTATCGTCGGCCGTGCCGACCGCGTAGGACTCGGGCTCCGGGACCCAGCGCTGCTCAGCGGCAGGGTCGACCGGCTGCGCTGGTGCGTAGCGCAGAACGTCGGCGCCGCCTTCGGCCAGCACACCGTAGTCGAAGGGGCTCTTTTGAGGCCCGCGCTGCGCCAGATACATCCGGCCCTGGGCGTCGAAAGCGATGCCCGTGATCGGGTAAGGCTTCTCCGCCTTGACCTTCACCTCGAGCCGCGCATCGGTGAGGAACTCGCCGGCGCTGAGGCCGACGGACCAGATCTCCGGGCCTTCGGCGACCGCGTAGTAGAGGCGGCCGTCGTGGACAGCGAGCGCATCGATGCGGCGTGAGGGTTGCGTGAAACCCCACGTCGCGGGATCGGACGGACTGAACGCCGGATCGGTGAGAAGCAGACGTTTGCCATCATCCGCGATGGTATCGAGACCCTTGGCGCGGCGGCCAGCGATACCGTGGTCGAACTGGCTCAGATCGGCAGCGTTGTAGTCGAGGCCAAAGCGATGAATGACGCCGGTGTCGAGGTCAGAGGCATAAAGGCTGCGGCTTGCCGCGTCGAATGCGAGGCCGCCAATGCCGGGGCCGCTGTTCGCCTTGCCGGAGAACGCTGTGTCGGAGAGATAGCTGACCGCGCCGGTCGTCCCGTCGATCTTATAGATCGCCCCGGGACTGCCGGTGGAAAGCGAGCCGAACTGGCCTTCCATGAACGCTGCATCGGGCGCGCCGGCCTTGAGACGGACGGGCTTGCCGTCGGCAGCCTGCCCGGCGCCAACGATGTTGAGCCCGAAGGCGGAGGTTGCGCCGACATAAAGGTCGGGCGGGGCGCCGGCTGGGCCAGCGCCGAAGGTCAAGCCGAACACCTGGCCGATCTGGCTGGCGGGAATGTCGAGGCGTATCGGCGACTGGACAGATTTGCCTGCAGGGGAGCCACCCAGGTTCGACACGTCGAGGACGCGCAAGGCGGGGCCGGTCGGATCGATGAGGGTCCGGTCGATGGGGTCGACGCCTGGAGGTAGCCCCTCACCTGCTAGCATTGTGCCGGAAAAGCCGGTGACGGCGAGGTCTCCCGGCTTGAAGAAGCCTTCCGGCGCCGCTGCAGGGGCGGGCTCAGGCGCTGCAGCGTTGGACGCGGGAGGCTGGGGCGCGGCAGGATCAGACGATCCGGCCAATGCCACGCTGGGCAATAAGACGGCGAACATAAAGACGAGCGACGTCGACACCTGCCTCAGCCAGCCAGCGGCGCTCATCATACAATCCTGCCTAAGCGGTTACTGCGGGGACTCTGGCAGTAATGGACCGGTTGCGCCTCATCCGATCGGATGAGGGCGAGCACGTGCAGCGGAGCCTAGAGGCAGTCTGGCATCCGCCAAAGGCAAAGTACCCCTCGTAATTAATCTCCTCTTGTCTTTGACGGGCCTGCAGAAGGTCCTTCTCGCCTCGGCGGAAGCTCCAGACGCGGACGGTTTGTGACGTGTCGACGATGGCATCCGCGATCAAACTGCCGACGACCTTTCCGACCGAATTATCCTTTCCAGCCGAATGCCACTGCGTTGAACCGGCCGGAATGGCAAACACGCCGGGGAACAGGTGATCGATTCAAAAGCCGCCCCGCCGCGGTGCGCCGTGCCGGAGAGTTGTGGGAAAAGTGATTATTCCGGTGATCCTTTCGGGTGGTACCGGCACGCGTCTGTGGCCGTTATCGCGCGCCATGTATCCCAAGCAGTTCATAAATTTTTTCAATGGCGACGAGAGTCTTCTCGGAGCGACGCTGCGGCGCCTCGATGACAGCTTCGCCGCACCGATCGTGATTTGTAACGCCGACCACCGCTTCCTCGTTCGCGAGGAGATGACGCGCGCCGGCATTACCCCCGAGGCGATCATTCTCGAGCCGATCGCTCGCAACACCGCCCCGGCGGTCGCAGTGGCTGCATTGGCCGCGCTGCAAAAGTCACCGGATGCGGTTATCGCGGTGATGCCGTCGGACCATTTGATCAAGGACGTGACTGCCTTTGCTGAAAGGCTGAAGCAGGCCGCGGATATCGCGAGCACGGGTAAGCTCGTCCTTTTCGGGATCGTGCCCGAAGGACCGAATACGGGATATGGCTATATTCGCCGCGGCAAAGCCCTCGACGGCGACGCAGGCGGCTATCCCGTCGACGGCTTCTTCGAGAAACCCGATCTGGCGACCGCCGAGCGTTACCTGGCGGACCAGTCGTTCTTCTGGAACAGCGGCATTTTCATTCTGCATGCGCGCACGTTTCTGTCCGAGCTCGAGCGCTTGGAGCCGGACATTCTCGGCGCCGCGCGCGACGCGTTGAGACACGCAACCGAGGACCTCGGGTTCCTCCGTCTCGACCACGACCACTTCGCCACTTCGCCCAACATATCCATCGACTACGCCGTAATGGAAAAGACGAAAATGGCGGCGATGGTGCCATTGGCCGTCGGCTGGAGCGACGTCGGAACATGGAAGTCGCTGTGGCAGGCCGTTCCGCAGGACGAGAACGGAAATGCCGTCCACGGCGAAGCCATTCTCATCGACAGCAGCAAGTGCCTTGTGCACAGCGACCGCTCGCTGGTCGCCGCGATCGGCGTGGAAGGGCTAGTGATCGTCGATACACCCGATGCGCTTCTCGTCACACATCAAGACAAGGCGCAGGATGTCTCCAAGCTCGTCAGCCGGTTGAAGGAGCAGAACCGCAAGGAGCATGCGCAGCACGTTCGCACCTACCGGCCGTGGGGGTACTTCGAGCAGCTCGGCGCCGGGTCTCGGTTCCAGGTGAAGCTGCTGCACGTGCAGCCGGGGGGCCAATTGTCGATGCAGTTGCATCATCACCGCTCCGAGCACTGGGTGGTCGTGCGCGGTACGGCAAAGGTGACGATCGGGGAAGACGAAAAGCTCGTGCGTGAAAACGAGAGTGTCTACATAACGGCGACGCACTGGCATCGCCTCGAGAATCCCGGCCGCGTGCCGCTAGAGTTGATCGAGGTGCAGATCGGCAGCTATCTCGGCGAGGATGATATCGTGCGCAGCGATGACCTCTATCGCCGGGCGCCGGATGAAACGCGCTGAGGCATGCCGCAGCGAGACACGACAACGGCGCAAATCGCCCGATGCCGGCGCTGAAGGATCGACCGCATCAGCGTTCGCGGAACGCCCGCGCAACCTGATCCTGGAACGGCTTGACCAGATAGGATAGCGCCGTGCGATCGCTGGTCTTGATGTGCACCTCGGCAGGCATGCCGGGAAATAGCTTTGCGCCCTCGAGCTTTTTCATCTCCGCGTCGGAGATGGACACACGGCCCGTGTAATAGGATTCGCCGGTGCGCGGATCTTGAGCCAGGTCTGCAGATACGGACTTGATCTCCCCTACCAGCTCCGGCGTCGTGCGCTGATTGAAGGCCGCAAACCGCAGCATCGCCTGACGGCTAGCGAGCACCTGGTCGATGTCGTGCGGTGCGATCTTGGCTTCCACCACCAGCTTGTCGCTGTCGGGCACGATGAACATCACGGCTTCACCGCCGTTGATGACACCGCCGACAGTATGCACGGCCAGCTGGTGAACGGTGCCCGACTGCGGGGCGCGCAGATCGATGCGGCGCAGCTGATCCTTGGCGGCCACGCTCCGCTCCAGGTATTCGGCGGCCTTGCTCTGGCACTCGCGCAGCTCCTTCACGACCTCCGTGCGCATGTCCTGGTCGATGCGCAGGATCTGCAGCTCGGTTTCCGTCACGCGCCCACGGGTCTGAGCAGCCGAGGCCTTGAGCTGCGCAAATTCTCCCTCGAGCCGCGCCGACTCGCGGCGGAGCGCGACCATCGTCGAGGCGGTGACGAGCTTCTTCTCTTCCAACGTCTCGAGGTCCACCAGCTGCTTGCCGATCAGCTTGATCTCCCGCGACTTTGCGTCCATCTGCCCGGAGATGCCTGCGAACTCCTGATCGAGCTGGGTAATGCGCTCGCGCAGCTGCGACTTTTGACCGTGGCGTGAGTCCCGGCGGCTCGCGAAGAGGCTGCGCTCGCCTTTGATCATCTCTTTGACCTCGGGCTCAGATTCCCTCGCCGCGAGCTGCGTCGGTACGACGACTGCATCTGCGTCGTCGCGCTCGGCCATGAGGCGCGCTTCCCGCACCGCCATCTCGTCGAGCTGCTTGGACACCATCTGTAGGTTGGCGCGCGTGACGGTTTCGTCGAGCCGCATCAGAAGGTCGCCGGCGCGAACGAAATCACCGTTCTTCACGTGGATCTCGCCGACGATACCTCCGGTCGGATGCTGCACCTTCTTGATGCTGCTTTCGACGACGACGGTGCCGTTTGCGATCACCGCGCCGGAAATCTCCGTCTCCGCCGCCCAGACACCCACGCCGACGACCAGGGTGACGATGATGCCGAAGCCGACCAGGAGATAGCGCCAGACGCTGCCGAGATCGCGCGGAGCCGTCTTGGGCACGGGGCTAGACGCCATTGCGCTCTCCCACGACTTTCAGGCCTGCCTGCGCCGCAGCGCCGCCGGCTGCGGCCGCTGCTCGGCCCGGATCTGCGACGGGCTGCAGCAATTTACGCAGTGCTTCCTCCTTCGGCCCGAAAACCTGTACTCGTCCGCCGACGAGCCCCAGCACCTTATCGACGGAGATCAGTGCCGACGGGCGGTGCGCGACCACGATCACGATGCCGCCGCGGCGGCGCACCGACATGATGGCTTCGGTCAACGCTGCTTCGCCCACCTGGTCGAGATTGGAATTGGGCTCGTCGAGGACGACGAAGAACGGGTCGCCGTACAAAGCACGGGCAAGCGCGATGCGTTGCCGCTGCCCGGCCGAGAGAAGCATTCCGGCCTCACCGACCTGAGCCTGATACCCGTTCTGGAAATGCACGATCATGTCGTGCACGCCGGCGATCTGTGCAGCCTGGACAATGGCCGCGTCGGTCGCCGCCGCGTCGAACCTCGAGATATTCTGCGCGATGGTGCCTTCGAACAGCTCGATGCCCTGAGGCAGGTAGCCGATGTGGCGCCCGAGAAGCTCGGGGCTCCACTGGTCGAGTGATGCCCCGTCGAGTCGAATGCTGCCGCCGTTGGGCACGGGCGCCCACGCGCCTACGATCGCGCGCACCAACGACGATTTACCCGATCCGCTCGGACCGATGACTCCGAGCCCATCTCCCGCCGCAAGGCCGAAGCTCACGCCCTGCAGCACGGGACGGTCGCCGCCCGGTGGCACTACGGCCAAGTTCTCGACGATGAGGTTTACGCTTGGCGTTGGGAGCTCAAGAACTTTCTCGCTGTCGTCGCCAATCATGCGGAAGAGGTCGACCAGCCGACGGTGCGCCTGGCGCGCGCCGACAAACCCGCGCCAGTGCGCAATGGATGTTTCAATCGGGGCGAGCGCGCGCGACATGACGATCGAGCTTGCGATGATCGCACCGCCCGACAGCTCCCCTTCGATGACGAGGAAAGCGCCGAGCCCGAGCATGCCAGACTGCATCAGCATGCGCAGAACCTTCGAGATCGTTCCGATCCCGCCGACGGCGTCCGTCGCCTTGAGCTGGAGTTCCATGTGGCGTGTGTTCAGCTCCTCCCAGCGCTTTTGCATGCTGGGGCCCAGGCCCATCGCCTTGATGACCTCGGCGTTGCGGCGCGCGGATTCACCGAGGGCGATGCGTTGTCCGGCGCTCATCGCCGCATCACGCGTCGGTCCGGCGCTGCGCAGCTCGGTGAGAGCGGTGAGGAGGATCAGAAGAATTGCGGCGGCAAGGCTGAACGCGCCGAGCCAGGGATGCAGCAGGTATACGACAGCGAGGTAGAGCGGGATCCACGGCAGGTCGAACAGAGCCGTCGGCCCCAGCCCCGATAGAAACGAGCGGATCTGGTCGAGGTCGCGGATCGGCTGCAGTCCGTCGCCGGACTTGCGCGAACGCAGCGGGATGGTCTGCACCGCGGCGAATGCATTTTCGCGCAGCTCATTGTCGATGCGCACGCCGACACGGCTCATCACCCGCACGCGTACGAAGTCGAGTAATCCGTTGGCGGCGTAAAGCCCGGTCATCAGCACCGTCAGGCCGACGAGCGTCGGGATGCTGCGCGAGGTCAGCACCCGATCGTAGACCTGCAGCATGTAGAACGAGCCGGTCAGCGCCAATAAGTTGATGACGCCGGAAAAGGCGGCGACGCCAAAGATCGCGGCCGAGCTGCGACGTATCGCAGCCCGGACCGGACTAGAGCGCCAGCTTCCTGGCTTGTTGGCCATCTTCGTGGAGCAGCCCGCCGCGCTTACGCGGCGTCCTTCTCTTTAATTTCGAGGTGGCCGACCGTGAGCTTTCCATCGTTGCCACGAACGCGCATTTTGGGCTTACGATCCTTGAACACGGACGTCGTCAACTGCTGGATGAGACCCGCGAGGACGCGGTTGTCACCGTGCGCTGAAACGATCCAGAGGATGTCGCCTGAGCGCCATTCAGCCGGCTTGAGCCGCAGCGGCGTCGACAGGTCGGAGAGGCGCTTGTCGACCTCTTCGGAAACGGAGGCCCAAAGCACGCCACCGACCGGGCTCACCATGCCGGTTTCCTTCGACTGCGCTTCCGCGAGCGCATACTGGCTGCTGAGCAAGCCGGGGACGATGAGCCACTCGAGATCGGAAAGCGTATGATGCTTTTCGTGCTGCGAACGCATCATCAGCATGACGAACTCGCCGAACGCGGCGGCGATCTGCTTGGCCGCCACGGCACGCTTCTTGGCCTCTTCGGGGCTGAGCGCGGGGGCGCCGTCTTTAGCAGGCGCAGCGGCAGCGCTCGGCAGTGGCGCCGTGACGCCGTTCGTCAGGTCTGCAGCATTCCCGGGCTTAGCTGCTTCCTCGCCGGGGGACTTCTTTCCAAATAGCATCTACACTTACTCCACACTGCCAAAGGCGAGGGCAGCAGCCCCCGCTGGATTCGAGCCAAGATCAAAAGTCGTCGCGAAGCGCACACAGGTCTGAAACCGACCTAAGCCGCGCCCAACGGGTGGCGCGGCGATGTCGCTGTCGGCGAATCTATGCAGGGGCCGATCCAATGCCCATGCGTTCCTCCAAGTTCTCGTTTCTGCGCGTCTTTTTGCGCGGCGGGCGTCCGTTACTGAACGTCGCAATCATTACGCCGCCGGCGTGCACCAAAGGCAAGATGTACCGGTTGCGCGCTGGTAACATTTGCAACTTTCTCCCGGGAACGTTTCCCGCTCCCGGGAGGTGTTTTCCTAGATGATGAAGAAGTCCTTGGCAGTGAGCTTGAGGTTCAGGTCGAGCTCGGCGAACTGTACCTGGGCA
>CALRVN010000070.1:0-12481 GCA_943371625.1 Hyphomicrobium sp. CS1GBMeth3 | reverse complement strand
GCACCGAGAGCCTGTCAGGCCTTATTGTGCTCCACGCGCCGATCTACCAGCTCGTGCTGCTGGCGCTTGCGCTGCTCGCCGCTTGGATCGCCCAGCGACTGAACGCTAGCGGCGCTTGAGCAGGTCCGGGCGCCGTTCCGCGGTGATGCGCTCGGCCTCCTGCCGCCGCCACTCCGCGATCTTCTTGTGATCGCCCGAGAGCAGCACGTCGGGGATGGCGTGCCCCTCCCACTCGCGCGGCTTGGTGTACTGCGGGTATTCGAGCAGGCCGCCTTCGAAGCTCTCCTCGCCCAGCGACGCCGCCGCGCCGATGACGCCCGGCAGCAGCCGCACGCAAGCATCGACCAGCACCATCGCGGCGAGCTCTCCGCCTGAAAGGACGTAGTCTCCGATCGATACTTCGCGCATCTGCCGCCCCGAGATGACGCGCTCGTCGACGCCCTCGAAGCGGCCAGCAAGCAATATCGTGCCGGGACCGGCCGATAGCTCGGAGGCCAGTTGCTGCGTAAGCGGTTCGCCACGCGGCGAAAGATAGATCAGCGGCGTGTCCGGCTCAGCGACGCGCGCATGATCGATCGCCGCTGCCAGCACGTCGGCCCGCATCACCATGCCGGCGCCGCCACCGGTCGGGGTGTCATCGATGGCCCGATGGCGTCCGATGCCGAAGTCGCGGATGTGGACCGTATCGAGTGTCCACAGGCCGGCATCCAAGGCCTGCCCGACCAGCGACACGCCCAGCGGCCCCGGAAACATCTCCGGGAACAGCGTCAGCACCGTTACGCGCCACGGTGCCCGGTCACCTCTCGTTGGTATGTGCGGCATCGTCTTACGCTCAATACCTTTTCCCTCCCCCCTTGCGGGGGAGGGTTAGGGAGGGGGGTGTCCACGACTTGAGCCGTTCTGCACCACCCCCACCCCGGCCCTCCCCCATCGAGGGGGAGGGAGATTGGTTGCGAGGACCCTCGCTCAGACTAAACCCCTTCGACGACCACCATGTGCAGCGTACCGGCGCCTTGCCGCAGCATCTTGGCCTCGGCGTATTCCGGCGACGTCGCGTAACCGACAGCCTGATCGTAGCTCTCGAACTCGAGCACCACGTTGCGGGCCAGCCCGTCGCCCTCGATGATCTTGGACTGCCCGCCGCGCACGACCGGCTTGCCGCCGAACTTGTCGAGCGCGATCTTCGACTTCGCCACGTACTCCGCCCACTTCTCCGGGTTCGTCACCTCGGCGCGGACGATCACATATCCCTTGGCCATCTGATATCTCCTAAAGAGCGTTCTTAAGCGGCGCGCATCAGTGGTGCGACTGCGCTTCGCGGATGTGGTTGATGAAAGTTTCCGCCGCCAGCTTCGGATCGTCCGCCTGCGTGATGGGGCGGCCGATGACGATGTAGTCGGCGCCCGCCTTGATGGCGTTCTCCGGCGTAGTGATGCGCTGCTGATCATCGGTGGCACTGCCGGTCAGCCGGATGCCCGGCGTGACGATCAGGAAATTCTCGCCAACTGCTGCGCGAATGCGGCCGGCTTCCTGCCCCGAGGCAATGACGCCGTCGAAGCCGGCTTCGCGCGCCAGCTTGGCGCGGTGCAGGACGAGGTCCGCAGGCTGCAGCGACGATCCTTGCTGACCGAGGTCGTCGGAGTCGAGATTGGTCAGCACTGTGACCGACAGCAGCTTCAGCTTGGCCGAGCCGCGTCCCGCAACAGCTGCGCGCATGGTCTTCAGGTCGTGCCCGTGCACGGTGAGGAAGTCGACCCCGAGCTCGGTGACGTTCGCCACCGCGCGCTCGACGGTGTTGCCGATATCGAGCAGCTTCATATCGAGGAAGACCTGCTTGCGCGCGGCCTTCAGCTCACGCGCCAGATCGAGACCGCCGGCAAACAGCAGCTCCAGCCCCACCTTATAGAAGCGGGCGGTATCGCCGAGTTGCGCAATGAGACGCCTCGCCTCCTCGATCGTCGGCATGTCGAGGGCGACGATCAGGCGGTCTGTGGCGTTGCGTGGCGTCATGCTGGCGGACAGGCTGTGGCTGGCAGGGCGCTAGCCATGCAGCACATGGGCGGCGCGTGCAAGCTTCTGGATCAGCAGCTTGAAGTTTTCCTGGCTGTCCTTGTTCTTGAGATGCCCGTCCTCGCCGTAGGCGTCGGCGGCGCGCGGCACCGCGAACTGATCCGGCAGCACCAGTGCGCCGAGGCCCAGCTCCAGAACCTGACGCACCGTTGTGAGGCTCCTCAAGCCTCCCATGCCGCCATTCGAGGCCGAGCCGAGCGCGAAGACGCGCGTCTTGAAGACCTCGGGCCCGGTCGGCTCCGGTTCGCGCACGTGGCTGACCCAGTCGAGCGTGTTCTTGAGCAGCGGCGTGATGGAGGCGTTGTACTCCGGGCTGGCGATGAAAATGCCCGTGTGCGCCGCCATCAGCTCTTTGAACTTATGAGCATTGTCGGGCTGCCCTTGAGCCCGCTCGTCATCGCCATTGTAGATCGGCATGGGATAGTCGCCGAGGTCGGCGAAGGTCGAAGCGATGCCGTTGGCCTCGGCGATCATGGCCCCGAGCCGCGCGAGCTTCTTGTTGAATGAGCCGGTCCGCGAGGAGCCAGCGAAGAATAGAAGCCGCACCGAGCTGGTCATGGTCTCTCCGGATTAGGAGCTCTTGCCCTCGAAGAAGTCTTTGACGCGCGCGAAGAAGCCGTGGCTCTCCGGGCTCGTTTCCTTATGGCTCTCGCGCTCGAACTCTTCGAGCAATTCGCGCTGGCGCTTCGTCAGGCTCTTCGGTGTCTCCACCTCGACCTGGATGTACATGTCGCCGTTCACTTTCGAGCGCAGCACCGGCATCCCCTTGCCCTTGAGGCGGAACTGCTTGCCGCTTTCGGAGCCTTCGGGGACTTTGATGCGTGTCGCAGCGCCGTCAACCGTCGGCACCTCGATCTGGCCGCCGAGTGCCGCCGTCGTCATCGCGATCGGCACCTTGCAGAAGATGTCGGCGCCGTCGCGCTGGAAGAACTCGTGCGGCTTGATCGACAGGAAGATGTAAAGGTCGCCGGCCGGGCCGCCGCGCAGGCCGGCTTCGCCTTCGCCCGCTAGCCTGATGCGCGTGCCGTCCTCGACGCCGGGAGGGATGTTGACCGAGAGCGTACGCTCCTTGGTGACGCGGCCCGCGCCATGGCAGGTCTGGCAGGGATCCTCGATCGTCTCGCCGCGCCCCTGGCAGTTGGGGCACGTGCGCTCGATGGTGAAAAAGCCCTGGCTCGCGCGCACCTTGCCCTGGCCGCCGCAGGTCGGGCACGTGGTCGGCTTGGTGCCGGCACGAGCGCCGCTCCCCGAGCATGTTTCACAGGAAACGGAGGTCGGCACCCGGATCTGAGCGGTCTTGCCGACGTAGGCCTCCGCCAGCGTGATTTCGAGGTTGTATCTGAGGTCGGCGCCACGTTCGCGCGCCGAGCGCGATCGCCCGCCGCGCCGTCCGCCCATGAACTCGCCGAACAGGTCGTCGAAGATATCCGACATCGACGAGGCGAAGTCCGGCCCGAAGCCGCGTCCGCTGCCGCCGCCGTGCTCGAAGGCGGCATGCCCGAAATGATCGTAGGCCGCGCGCTTCTGCGGATCTTTCAGGACCTCGTAGGCCTCGTTCAGCTCCTTGAAGCGGATTTCCGCCTGCGCATCCCCGGGGTTCCGATCGGGATGGAGTTCCTTGGCTAGCCGCCGGTAAGACGACTTGAGCTCTTGCTCGCTCGCCCCTCGGGCCAAGCCGAGCGTCTCATAGTAGTCGCGCTTGGACATGTTTAGCGCGGATCCTTCGGATGGGTTCAAGGCGCAACTAGCCTGCAATTGGGAAATAGCGATGTTTTGGGCGCTGGGGAAGGGTGCCCGGTGAGCTTCGTATTTGGAGAGGGCCTAGTGTGGCCACAACCCACTGCGACGCAGGGCCCGGAAATAAGGAGCCCGGCCTTTCGGCCGGGCTCGCGTCGTTTCATGCCGTTTTGTTGGGCAAGATCAGGCCGACTTCTTCTTGTCGTCCTTGACCTCTTCGAAGTCGGCGTCGACCACGTTTTCATCGCCCGAGGCAGAACCGGCTTCGCCGCCGTCGCCTTCACCCGAGGCGCCGGCGCCCTGCTGGCCGGCATAAATCGCCTCGCCGATCTTCATGGCGGCCTGCGCGAGCGCAGTCGTTGCTGTCTTGATCCGGTCGGTGTCGTCGGAGGTGATGGCCTCCTTGAGCTCGGTGACGGCCTTCTCGACGTCCGGCTTTGCGGCCGCGACAGCCGCGTTGCTCTCGTTGTCCTTGAGCTGCTTCTCGGTCGAGTGGACGAGCGCCTCGGCGTGGTTCTTCGCCTCGATCAGCTCGCGCTTCAGCTTGTCCTCGGCTGCATGCGACTCGGCATCCTTGACCATGCGATCGATCTCGGAGTCGGAAAGACCGCCCGACGCCTGGATGCGGATCGACTGCTCCTTGGACGTTGCCTTGTCCTTTGCCGACACGTGCACGATGCCGTTGGCGTCGATGTCGAACGTAACCTCGACCTGCGGCACGCCACGCGGCGCCGGCGGGATGCCGACAAGATCGAACTGGCCGAGCAGCTTGTTGTCCGCGGCCATCTCGCGCTCGCCTTGGCTGACGCGGATCGTAACGGCGTTCTGACCGTCTTCGGCCGTCGAGAACGTCTGGCTCTTCTTGGTCGGGATCGTCGTGTTGCGCTCGATCAGGCGCGTGAACACGCCGCCGAGCGTCTCGATGCCGAGCGACAGCGGGGTCACGTCGAGCAGCAGCACGTCCTTGACTTCGCCCTGCAGCACGCCGGCCTGGATGGCCGCGCCAACGGCGACGACTTCATCCGGGTTGACGCCCTTGTGCGGCTCCTTGCCGAACAGCTGCTTGACGACTTCCTGCACCTTCGGCATGCGCGTCATGCCGCCGACGAGCACGACCTCGTCGATGTCGGCAGCCTTGAGGCCCGCGTCCTTGATCGCCTTCTCGCACGGACCCTTGGTCCGGTTGATCAGGTCGTCGACGAGGCTCTCGAGCTTGGCGCGCGTGAGCTTCATCGTCAGATGCTTCGGACCCGAGGCATCGGCCGTGATGAACGGCAGGTTGATCTCGGTCTGCGTGGCGGAAGACAGCTCGATCTTGGCCTTCTCCGCAGCTTCCTTGAGGCGCTGCAGGGCGAGCTTGTCGCCACGAAGGTCGATGCCGTTCTCTTTCTTGAATTCGTCGGCGAGGTAGGAGACGAGCTTCATGTCGAAGTCTTCACCGCCGAGGAACGTATCGCCGTTCGTCGACTTCACCTCGAACACGCCGTCGCCGATCTCGAGGATCGAGATGTCGAAAGTGCCGCCACCGAGGTCGTACACCGCGATGGTCTTGGACTCTTTCTTCTTGTCGAGGCCGTAGGCGAGCGCCGCTGCCGTCGGCTCGTTGATGATGCGCAGCACTTCGAGGCCCGCGATGCGGCCGGCGTCCTTCGTTGCCTGACGCTGAGCGTCGTTGAAGTAGGCGGGGACGGTGATGACGGCCTGCGTGACCTTCTCGCCGAGCTTGGCTTCGGCGGTTTCCTTCATCTTCTGCAGGATGAACGCCGAGATCTGCTGCGGCGAATACTGCTTGCCGTGGGCTTCGACCCAGGCGTCGCCGGACGGGCCTTTGACGATCTTGTACGGGACGAGGTTCTTGTCCTTCTCGACCAGCGGGTCGTCATAGCGACGGCCGATCAGGCGCTTGATGGCGAAGAACGTGTTGGTGGGGTTGGTCACAGCCTGTCGCTTGGCGGGCAGGCCGACGAGCTTTTCATCGTCTGCCGTAAACGCAACGACGGAAGGCGTCGTGTTCAAGCCTTCGGCGTTCTCCAGAACCCTCGGCTTGCCGCCCTCCATGACCGCCACGCAAGAGTTCGTGGTTCCGAGGTCGATGCCGATAACTTTAGCCATGTGCTTATCCTCATCCTTCTGCGGCAGACCGCCCGGACCCGCTTATCCGGCATCCAGAATTTCTACGGCGTGGGCCGCACGCCGGAACGGTCCCCTATGGAGCATCTAAACGGTAAACGCCGCTTATATAAGGTCACTTTTTCGGGGCGCAACGGCGGTAGAGGCCCGCTGCGCAGTCAATTTTTCCCAGGCTTCTGCGGTTCAGATCACGAACTGAATCTGCACCGCTCGAGCTCAGGCCGCGTCGTCGGAGGCTTTCGGCTCCAAATCGTCCTTGTCCTCGGCCGGGCGTTTCTCACCGCCCTTAGCGACGACCACCATGGCCGGCCGCAGCACGCGGTCGCCCAGGCTATACCCTTCTTGATAGACCTGCACGATTGTTCCTGGCGCGAGATCCGGCTGTTCGATTTCCACCATCGCCTGGTGCTGGTGCGGATTGAACGGCTGGCCCGAAACATCCATGCGCTTCACGCCGTTGCGCTCCAGGACGTTGGAGAACTCGCGTTCCGTCATCGACACGCCGTCGACCAGCGCTTTGAGCGCCGGGTCGACATCGGCGGCGCCGACCGGCACCGCGGCGGTCGCGCGTTGCAGGTTGTCGCCGACCGCGAGCAGGTCACGTGCGAATTTCGTGATGGCGTACTTCGCCGACTCGTCTTTCTCCCGCTCGGTACGCTTGCGCAGGTTCTCCATGTCGGCATGCGCCCGCAGCAGCCGATCGGTCAGGTCGGCGATGCGGCTTTCGAGCACTGACACGGTTCCGGCGCTCTCGCCGTCACCGGCTGGCGCACCGTTGCCGCCGGGAATGTTCTCCCGGTCGGACTTCTTATCTTCGTCAGCCATGATCTCTCCGCGGGGGTGGCGGACCAAAAGGATTGCTGCCGATATCAGGCTTGAGGAGCAAAAATCAAGTCAACAGGCGGCTTACAAGTTTCGCGGTGTAGTCGACCATCGGAATTATGCGCGCGTAATTGATGCGTGTTGGACCGATAACCCCAAGTACGCCAACGACCTTGCGGTGCTCGTCGTGGAACGGTGCAACAATGAGCGAGGAGCCGGACAGCGAGAACAGCTTGTTCTCCGAACCGATGAAAATCCGCACCCCGTCGGCGCTTTCCGATAGACCGAGCAGCTGTACCAGGTCGCGCTGGCGTTCGAGGTCGTCGAACAGGAGCCGGATGCGCTCCAGATCCTCTTGGGCGTTCACGTCCTTCAGAAGGTTCGCCTGCCCGCGCACGATCAGGCTCTTGCGGTCGTCGAGCGAGCCCGACCATTCGGCGAGCCCTGTCTTGATGACGCCTTGCGTCAGCTCGTCCAGTTCGGCCCTCGCCGACTGCAGCCGCCGCTCGAAGTTTGCCCGCGCCTCGCCCATGGTCATGCCGCGGATGTGCGCGTTGAGGTAGTTGGTCGCCTCGGCGAGCGCTGATGCCGGCAGGCCCTGCGGCAGTTGGATGATCCGGTTCTCGACCGTCTGGTCATCTCCGACGAGCACGACCAGCGCCTTGCCGGGCTCTAAAAGCACGAACTCGATGTGCTTCAGCCGCGTAACCTGCTTGTCGGCCAGCACCACGCCGGCACAGTGGGACAGCCCGGAGATCATTTCGCCGACTTCGCGCAGCACATCGTCGACGCTCGCCGAGCGTTTGCTGGCGATGTGCGTCTCCATCTGGCGACGCTCTTTCGTCGTCAGGTCGCCCACCTCGAGCAGGGCATCGACGAACATCCGGAGGCCGAGCTGCGTCGGCAGCCTGCCCGCCGAGGTATGCGGAGCGGCGATCAGCCCCAGCTGCTCCAGATCAGACATGACGTTGCGGATCGACGCCGGCGACAGCGTCATGGGCAGGACGCGCGACAGATTGCGCGAGCCGACGGGTTCACCGGTCTCGAGATACGACTCGACGATTTGCCTGAGTATCGCGCGCGACCGATCGCTGAGCTTGCTGAGTTCGCTGACGCCTTCGGTCATATAGGGGTATCTTCGACCTGGAATATTGAAGCAGGACATTAGGGAGCCGAGGCCGAGTTCGTCAAATGGTCGGCGGTTTTGGTTGCTGCGCGCCTGCCCCTCCCTTAGGTTCGGCCAACTTTGACCCCAGCAACAACTTGGTTCGGCAGCCTCAATGCGCCCTTCGAAACGTAAACCCGACGAGCTACGCCGTGTGTCCATCGAGCGTGCCGTATCCAAGCACGCTGAGGGCTCCTGCCTTATCAAGTTCGGCGATACCCACGTGCTTTGCACGGCAAGCCTGGAGGAACGGGTCCCGCCTTGGCTCAAGGGTCAGGGCCGCGGCTGGGTAACGGCCGAGTACGGTATGCTCCCACGTGCAACCAATGAACGTACGCGCCGCGAGGTGACGGTGGGTCATCCCTCCGGCCGCACGCAGGAGATACAACGTTTGATCGGCCGTTCCCTGCGCGCCATCGTCGACCTGACAAAGCTGGGCGAGCGCCAGATCAGCGTCGACTGCGACGTCATCCAGGCCGACGGGGGCACCCGCACCGCCGCGATCACCGGCTCCTGGGTGGCGCTGCACGACTGCATCCAATGGATGCGACTGCGCGACATGGTCCAGGACGGCGTCCTCCGCGACCAGGTGGCTGCGGTGAGCTGCGGTATCTACAAGGGCACTTCCGTGCTCGATCTCGACTATGCGGAAGATTCGGCAGCCGACGCAGATTCCAATTTCGTCATGACTGGCAACGGCGGCATCGTCGAAGTGCAGGGCACGGCGGAGACCACTCCCTTCAGCCAGGAGAGCTTCGATCAGCTCATGGCGCTGGCGAGGAAGGGAATTGGTGAGCTCGTGTCGCTGCAGAAGCTGACGGTGGCCTAAAAGAGGATCGCCCCATGCTCGCCGGCACTCTCGCACTCGTCGTCGCGGCCATGTTCACCGGCGCTGCCTTCTACATCAACTTCGCTGAGCAGCCCGCGCGGTTGGGACTCGACGACCGCGCGTTGCTCGCCGAATGGCAGCCGAGCTACAAGGCCGGCTTCGCGATGCAGGCGTCGCTAGCGGTCGTCGGCTTCGTCTTCGGACTGCTCGAGTGGCTCGTCTCCGGCGAGCTCGCTTGGTTGCTCGGCGGCATTGTTTTGCTGGCCAATTGGCCTTTCACGATGTTCTACATCATGCCGACCAACAACATTCTGATGGCGACGCCGCCCGAGGCGGCTGGGCCGCAGACGCGAGCGCTCATCGAGCGCTGGGGCTGGCTTCACGCCGTCCGCACCGCACTCGGAGCGACCGCCACGGCAGTGTTTATCTGGGCTGCAATATGACATCTGCTTCCGCGCCGACGCGCGTGCTCGAAACCGTGCTCTATGCGCGAGACCTTGGCGCCATCGAGGACTTCTATCGCCGCGTGCTCGCTCTCGAGCCGTTCGCCAAGGCTGAAGGCAGGCAGATCTTCTATCGCCTCGGCGATCAGATGCTGCTGATCTTCAACCCGGTCGCGACCAGCCGCGCGCTCGAAGATGACGCCGCGCTTCCCGTCCCGCCCCACGGCGCCGACGGGGACGGCCACGTCTGCTTCGGCGCCACGATCGACGAGATCGCAGCATGGCGTCAGCGCCTCGCCCGCGAGGGTGTTCCGGTCGAGGCCGATTTCGAATGGCCCGGCGGCGGCCGCTCCATCTATTTCCGCGATCCCGCCGGCAACTGCATCGAGTTCGCCGAGCCGCGCATTTGGGGATTGAAATGAGCCGTCGCTTGCGCCGCGGCGACAACCTTGTCGTCGCCACCCACAATCCCGGCAAGGTCTGGGAGATCAACAAGCTCATCGAGCCCTATGGTCTCGCCGCCGTATCGGCAGGCGAGCTGGGCCTCACCGAGCCGGTCGAAACAGAGACGACGTTCGAGGGCAACGCCAAGCTGAAGGCCGTTTTCGCCGCCAAGGGGTCGGGGCTCCCGGCGCTCGCAGACGACAGCGGCATCGAGATTGATGCGTTGAATGGGGCTCCGGGCGTCTACACCGCCGACTGGGCCGGCCCCAAGCGCGACTTCTCCATCGCCATGCAGAAGGTCCACGAGGAGCTGGTTAAGAAGCAGGACTGGAAAGGCGAGCCCTTGCGCGCCAACTTCATTTCCGTCCTTTGCCTCGCCTGGCCCGACGGGGAAGTCCGCTTCTTCGAGGGCAAGGTTTACGGATATGTCGTTTGGCCGCCCCGTGGCGGCAACGGTTTCGGCTATGATCCGATGTTCGTCGCCGACGGGCAGTCGCAAACGTTCGGCGAAATGGAGCCGGCCAGTAAGTATGCCATCTCGCACCGCACGAGAGCCTTCGACCACTTCAAGCACGACGTCCTCGATGACGCCGGCTGACGAGGTCGGCTTCGGCGTCTACGTGCACTGGCCGTTCTGTGCCCAGAAGTGCCCCTATTGTGACTTCAACAGCCACGTACGCTTCGGCGGCATCGACGAGCCCCGTTTTCGCGCAGCGTTTCTCGCCGAGCTGAAGCAGACCGCGCAGCGCCTCGGACCGCGCGCGGTATCGAGCATCTTCTTCGGCGGCGGCACGCCCTCGCTGATGCAGCCGGAAACGGTCGCAGCGATCCTTGATCGCATCGCAAGCCTCTGGACTGTTGAACCCGGCGCGGAGATCACCATCGAAGCCAACCCCGGCAGCGTCGAGGCCGGACGCTTCCGCGGCTATCACACGGCTGGCGTCAATCGCGTGTCGCTGGGTGTGCAGTCGCTGCGCGACGACATTCTGAAATCGCTCGGCCGCATCCACTCCGTCGCCGAAGCGAAGGCCGCCATCGAGATCGCGCGCCGAACCTTCGATCGATTCTCGTTCGACCTCATCTACGCGCGCCCCAAGCAGACACCCGATGAGTGGCGCGAGGAGCTGCACGAAGCGCTCGCGATCGCCGGGCAGCATCTGTCGCTCTATCAGCTTACCATCGAGCCCGACACACCCTTCGCCAAGCTGCACGCCGCCGGCAAGCTCGTCGTGCCCGACGAGGACACGGCCTTCTCGCTTTACGACGTGACGCAGGAGCTGACTCAAGCCGCTGGCCTGCCCGCCTACGAGATCTCCAACCACGCCGCGCCCGGCGAGGAAAGCCGCCACAACCTGCTCTATTGGCGCTACGGCGAGTACGCGGGCATCGGCCCAGGTGCCCACGGCCGCCTCGTTTTCGATGACGTGCGATACTCAACCAGCACCGAGCGCAACCCGGAAGCCTGGTGCGCGCGCGTCGAGAAGTCGGGGCACGGCATCATCGAGGAAACGCCGCTGTCGCGCGCCGAGGAAGCCGACGAGATGCTGCTCATGGGGCTGCGCCTCGGCGAAGGGGTCGACCTCGACCGCCTCGCCCGCCTCGCGGGCGGCCACCCATCCGCGTCGACCATCGCGGGACTGACACAGCAGGGTCTCATTGAGGCAATACCGGGAACACGGCGCATCCGCGCCAGTGGTGCCGGACGCTTTGTCTTGAATGAGCTTGTTCTGCAGCTGGCGCTCAGCCTTCCGAACGCGAACCGTCCTGCTGCAGCCGAACTTCCTCCCGCCGCCGAGTAGAAATCTGATGCGAAAGCTCTACGACTGGATGATGCGCGCTGCGTCTGACAAGCGCGCGCCTTACGCGCTCGGAACCGTCTCCTTCATCGAGAGCTCCTTCTTCCCCATTCCCCCCGACGTGATGCTCATTCCTATGGTGCTGAGCAATCGTCAGAAGGCGTGGTGGTACGCGACCATCGCCACCGTCACGTCGGTTCTCGGCGGCCTGCTCGGCTACGCCATCGGCTATTTCGCCTACGACGCCATCGGCCTGCCGATCCTGAAGTTCTACGGCAAGGAGCACGCGCTCGATTCATTCATCCAGTTCGTGCACGAGTACGGCGTGCCCGCGATCATCATCAAGGGCGCAACGCCCATCCCCTTCAAGGTCGTGACCATCGCTGCCGGCGTCGCCAAGATGGATCTGCTGGCGTTTGTTGCCGCCAGCGTCGTCGCGCGGTCGATGCGCTTCTTTCTCGTCGCTGCGCTTCTCTATTTCTTCGGAGAGCCGATCCAGAACTTCATCGAAAAGCGCCTGACCCTCGTCACCACCGTTTTCGTGGTGGTCTTGGTCAGCGGGTTCGTCGCTGTTAAATACCTGTTCTAGCAAACGGGGACGTCAGGTCCCGTTAGCTCCGGAACACGTTTCCTCTTAAAAATTATGTACATAGCCCGTTCTGTTGTATACTAGTGTTACCTAGCGTTATCTCGCTGTAACACCAGTTTTTGGGATTTTGTAGCTCAGAATGTAGCTCAACGTGTAGCTCAGAGCTAGCCCAGGATGACAACGACAGGACCCCGGCCCATGGCCAAGAAGCTGCTCGACGACCGCTCGCTTAAGGCGCTCCCCAACGCGCCGAAGGGTCAGCGCGAGATCACGTACGACACGCTGGTTCCCCAGCTCGGGGTGAGCGTGAACGACAAGGGGCACAAGACCTTCATCCTCTACACGCGCTTTCCGGGCGGCAAGGGAGCTACCCGCGCGCCCCTCGGCAAGGTCGGCGTGCTGGACCTGAAGGACGCGCGGCAGAAGGCGCGTGACTGGCTGATCGCCCTGGCCGAG
>CALRVN010000069.1:0-12499 GCA_943371625.1 Hyphomicrobium sp. CS1GBMeth3 | reverse complement strand
GATGGAGCTGGGGCGGCCCATCTCGTGGCCCTGTTCGATCACGCGGCGGTGGGCGCCGTCGGGCAATCCGTCGAAATCGTGCACGACGCCGGCAAAGCACACGGCGGCCGAGCCTGTCGCCGGATCCTCGGGCACGCCGAGCTGGGGCGCGAACATGCGGGCATGGAAGGCGGAGCCGTTGTGCACGCACTCGCGCGTGTAGAGGTAGACGCCGCCGAACGTGCTGGCGGGGAACACGCTGCTCCAATGGGCCTGGTCGATGCGCGCCCTGGCGATCACTTCCAGGCTCGCTACGGGAACGAAGGCAAAGGTGTTGCCGGCCGACAGGCACTGCGGCGTGTGGTTCTCGAACCCGACCTCGCGCGGAAGGAGCCCCAGCGCCTCGGCAATGAGATCGCGCGAAGGCGGGTTTGCCGCTTTCTCAGGCAGCTTGGGAGCGTCGAACTCGGCGAAGTGCGACTGGCCGGGCCGAAGGCGCACGCCGACGCGCACGGTACCGATAGCCTGCTCGAGTACGATGATCGCGTCGCGCTCGCCGTTGACTAGCGGGGTGCGAAGCTCGGCCAGCAGCACCGCGGCACCGATGGTCGGGTGGCCGGCGAAGGGAAGCTCGCGGCCGGGCGTGAAGATGCGCACGCGGGCGGAATGGGCGGGATTCTGCGACTTGAGGACGAATACGGTCTCAGACAGATTCAGCTCGCGGGCGATGGCCTGCATCTGCTCGTCTGAGAGTCCGTCGGCGTCAGTGACAACAGCGAGGGGGTTACCGCTGAAGCGGCGATCGGTGAATACGTCGAGCGTGTGCAGCGGCAGCGCCATGCGGAATACCCGGTTGTAAAGGCCGGCGCACTCTGCCGAAATCGCGACGTGGGTCAAGCTTAGTGATGTTTACGGGGCTGACTCAGCTTTCGTTGCCGAGCAAAGCGCGCACGAATATGCGCGCGTGTTGCGGCATGCGCTCGTCGGCGGCGTCGGCCCGGCTGCTGACAATCACGATGTCGTCGAGTTCAGGCGCAGGCTGGCTGTGCAGGAACGAGAGGATCTGCTCGCGCAGTGGACGGCCGGCAAAGGGCTGCGCCACTCGACGCCGATGGCAACCGGCAATCCAGCGAATGCCGCGATGTAGCCCGGCATGCGCTGCAGCTCTGCAGCGGACAACCCGGTCTCCTCGCGCAGCTCGCGCGTGATGTTGCCGTCGATATTGATTGCATCGCCGACCACGTCACCAGAATCGATGACGCCGCTGGGTGGGTAGATGAGGCCGGAGTTGAGCTGGCCAGGAGCCTGGCGGCCGAACAGCAGGTGTCCCTCTGCAGATCGGATGAGGCTGGAGCCGAACACTTCCCGCACCGTGTCGCTATCGGCGAAGGGAAGCGCACGCCAATAGAGCATGGTCTGAAAGTCGGTCTGGAACATCGAACCGACAAGGTGGCCATCTTCGATCGCGTAGTCGTGGGACAGATAAACTGTGCCGTTGAAGAAGCCCGGGTTTCTTTCTTTGGCGCGCTGCCAGTTGCGCGCGCTCTCATCGACGTAACGCGCAGCCAAAGGCCATCGCCAATCACTGACGCGAAGCGTGCATCGCGTGAGGCGGAGGTGATCTATCTGCCTTGCTTCCAGTTGCACCACCACTGCTCCGATCAAGGATGGAATCTGGAGATCCGGCTTGATCCCCAAGATGAAATCTTAGTTTCGCCCCGATCAAAACACGCTCGTTCCACGAAGAAGGAGTGAATTTGGGTGGTGAAGGCGAGAGGTGCCGAGGGGGACTTTGCATTGACCTTGCCAAGCCAAACAATTCACGGCCTTGCGGTGTGCGCTCGCTTTTGCGGGTGACGCTTTCGAGGCTTGAGATTTGCGATCGCGACGCTGCAGTACCGCGGCGCGGCGCAAGTCGGGAAATCCGGCGGCGTCACTCAACGTGACTCCGCTGGAGCGGACGGTGGAGGTCCCCGCTTCTCCGCCGTCCGTTTCTTTGCGCGCTCTGCCGAGGCCGCACCTCGGAACAGAGCGGTCGCCTGGAAGGCTCGCGCGGCTTGTAGCTCACGCTACCTCCCCAAAGCCGCTGCGCGAGCCTTCTGGCATGCGCGCTACCTTACAGGCAGCCCAGCGTCTTCGATAGCCGGTTGCAGGAACAGAAAAGCCCACGCCGGGTGGCGCGGGCTTTCTGTGTAGCGATGGGGCGCAGCCTTAGTTGCGGGCCTTGTCGACGAGCGCGCCGGCCTTGATCCAAGGCATCATGTCACGCAGCTTGGTGCCGATCTCCTCGATCGGATGCTCGTCGTTGAGACGGCGGGTTGCCTTGAAGCGCGAGGCGCCGCCCTTGTATTCCTGCATCCACTCGGAGGTGAACCTGCCCGACTGAATGTCGTGCAGCACCTTCTTCATCTCGGCCTTGGTCTCGGCGGTGATGATGCGCGGGCCGGTGACGTACTCGCCCCACTCTGCGGTGTTGGAGATCGAGTAGTTCATGTTGGCGATGCCGCCCTGGTAGATCAGGTCGACGATCAGTTTCACCTCGTGCAAGCACTCGAAGTAGGCCATCTCGGGGGCATAGCCCGCCTCGACGAGCGTTTCGAAGCCGGCGCGGATCAGCTCGACGAGGCCGCCGCAAAGCACGGCCTGCTCGCCGAAGAGGTCGGTCTCGCATTCCTCGCGGAAGTTGGTCTCGATGATGCCGGAGCGACCGCCGCCGACGCCGGAGGCGTAGGAGAGTGCGATGCCATGGGCGTTGCCGGAAGCGTCCTGATGGACGGCGATGAGGCAGGGCACGCCGCCGCCCTTCTGGTACTCGCCGCGCACGGTATGACCGGGGCCCTTGGGCGCGATCATGATGACGTCGACGGTCTTCTTCGGTTCGATGAGACCAAAGTGGACGTTGAGGCCGTGGGCGAAGGCGATGGCGGCGCCGTCGCGGAGGTTGTCGGCGATCTCGTTCTTGTAGATGTCAGCCTGCAGCTCGTCCGGGGTCGCCATCATGATGAGGTCGGCCCACTTGGCGGCGTCGGCCACCGAGAGCACCTGCAGGCCGTCGGCCTCCACCTTCTTGGCGGTCGTCGAGCCGGGCTTGAGGCCGATGCGGATCTCCTTGGCGCCGGAGTCCTTGAGGTTCAGCGCGTGCGCGCGGCCTTGCGAGCCATAGCCGACGATCGCGACCTTCTTGCCCTTGATGAGATTGATGTCGGCATCCCGATCGTAATAAACGCGCATGGCTTCCTCTGTGGTTCTCTTATCTGGCGGTGTGCTTCGTCGGGGCCGCGGACGCGGCCGGTTTGGGCGGGTGCCGGCCGGGTAATCACGGCCAGCCGGGTTTCTCTTGCAGCTCCTTTAGCCGCTCGCAGCGCCGCGGCCAATGGCGGCGATACCGGTGCGCGACACTTCGACAAGGCCGAGCTCGGTCATGATCTGGATGAACTCCTCGATCTTGGAGGGCTTGCCGGTAACCTCGAAGACGAAGTGCTCGGTCGAGGTATCGACGACCTTGGCGCGGAAGATCTCCGAGATCCGCAGCGCCTCGATGCGCTTGTCACCCTTGCCGGCGACCTTGATCAGGGCCAGCTCGCGCTCCAGCGCTATGCCTTCGTGGGTCAGGTCGCGCACGCGGTGGATCGGCACCAGCCGCTCGAGCTGATGCTTGATCTGCTCGATCACGTCCGGAGTGCCGCGGGTGACGATGGTGATGCGCGAGAGGTGCTTCTCGTGCTCTGTCTCGGTCACTGTGAGGCTGTCGATGTTGTAGCCGCGGCCGGAGAAGAGGCCGATGACGCGAGCGAGCACGCCCGGCTCGTTGTCGACCAGCACGGTCAGCGTGCGCGATACGACGGCCTGTGCGGCGCCTGGGCCGACGTAGTGGCTCTTTGAAATCGGTTTGGCCATGTTCATTGCTTCTTCTCTGGGGCCGGTTTGTCTTCGGGTGTCGATTTATCCGGCGCAGGTTTGTCCGCCGCGGGCTGGTCCGACGCGCTTGCAGGCGTATCCTCGCCGACCGGCGGTTGCGGAACACGCTCCGGCATCTTGGCTTCCGGGAACACGGTCTTGAAGAACAGCGGGAAGCCGTGTTCGTCCAAATTGCGTTGGAAGGCGAGGATGCGGTCCTTGGGAACCTTGTACTGGGCGAACGCCGCACCGACGCGGCGCAGCATCGTCTGCACCAGCACCTTGGGAGATGGTGCTCCGATCTTCTTCAGGGCATCGGGGGGCGTCCGCGAGTAGATGATCGAGAGGATCTGCGTCTCCATGTAGTCCTGGGCGATGCAGGCCTCGAACGGCTTAGTATACTGCGACGACAGGCTGTGGGTGCGATAGCAGGCGTCGATGAACGCGAAGACCTTGGTCGCGCCCTGCGTCTTCTGCAGCTGAGCCAGATGCAGGGCCGCTTCCTTGATGTTCGCGACCTGATCCCACGTCGGCGCCGCGGGTGGATCTTCGGCGGCGGCGTCCTGCGTCGCGCCGAAGCCGATGGCGCCGGCAACAGCGAGAGCGAGCAGAAGCACGCAAGCGTGCGTCGGCCGACGCGGCGCACGGCTGCAGCTCGGCGCTCTGAACCGATGCTGCATCAGACCAGCACCTTGCCTTCGGCGCTGACGGCATTTCCGACCTCTTCGTCGGAAACGTCCTCGCCGAGCAGCATTTCGTTATGCGCCTTGCCCGACGGGATCATCGGGAAGCAGTTGGCGAGCGTCGCCACGCGGCAGTCGAAGATTACGGGGCCTTTGGTGTTGATCATCGCCATGATGGCGTCGTCGAGATCAGCGGGATCCTCGCAGCGCATGCCGGTCCAGCCGTAGGCGTCGGCCAGCTTGACGAAGTCAGGCAGGCTTTCGGTGTAGCTGTGCGACAGGCGGTTTCCGTGCAGCAGCTGCTGCCACTGGCGCACCATGCCCATGTACTGGTTGTTGAGGATGAACACCTTGACCGGCAGGTCGTACTGCACGGCGGTCGAACATTCCTGAATATTCATCAGGATTGAAGCGTCGCCGGCGATGTCGATCACAAGCGACTTGGGATGCGCCATCTGCGCGCCGATGGCGGCAGGCAAGCCGTAGCCCATGGTGCCGAGGCCGCCGGACGTCATCCAGCGGTTCGGCTCATCGAAGTGATAGAACTGCGCGGCCCACATCTGATGCTGGCCGACCTCGGTGGTGATGTAGCTATCGCGATCCTTGGTCAGCGCGAACAGCCGCTCGATGGCGTACTGCGGCATGATCACGTCGCGCGAGTTCTTGTAGCTGAGCGATTTCTTCGCGCGCCAGCCGTCGATCTGCTTCCACCACGCTTTGTGGGCAGCCTTGTCGAGTTGCGGCGCCTTTGCCTTCCAGGTGCGCAGCATCTCCTCGAGCGTGTAGGCGACGTCGCCGACGATGGGGATGTCGACCTTGACGTTCTTGTTGATCGAGGATGGATCGATATCGATCTGGATCTTCTGCGAGCCGGGCGAGAAGGCATCGAGGCGGCCAGTAATGCGATCGTCGAAGCGCGAGCCGACAGCGATCATCACGTCGCAGTCGTGCATGGCGAGGTTGGCCTCGTAGGTGCCGTGCATGCCGAGCATGCCGAGCCATTGCTTGTCGGAGGCTGGATAGGCGCCAAGGCCCATCAGCGTCGAGGTGATCGGATAGCCGCTGAGCCGCACCAGCTCGCGCAGGAGCTGGCTCGCCTTGGGGCCGGAATTGATGACGCCGCCGCCGGTGTAGAACACAGGCTTCTTGGCGCGGGCCATCAGGTCGACGGCTGCACGCACGGCATCCTGGTCCGGCTTCACGCGCGGCTTATAAGTTTTGTGGGCGATGTTGGACGGGCCGACGTAGTTGCCGGTGGCGAACTGCACGTCCTTCGGGATGTCGACGACCACCGGCCCCGGCCGTCCGGCCTTGGCGATGTAGAACGCTTCATGGAGTATGCGTGCGAGGTCGTTGACGTTCTTCACCAGCCAATTGTGCTTGGTGCAGGGACGCGTGATGCCGACCGTGTCGCATTCCTGGAATGCGTCGTTGCCGATGAGGTGCGTCGGCACCTGCCCGGTGATGCATACGAGGGGAATCGAATCCATCAGAGCGTCGGTTAGGCCGGTCACGGCGTTGGTCGCGCCGGGGCCCGAGGTCACCAGCGCGACGCCGACCTTGCCGGTCGAGCGGGCATAGCCCTCGGCAGCATGCAGGGCGCCGCCCTCTTGGCGAACGAGGACGTGCCGGATCTTCTCCTGCTGGTGCAGCTCGTCATAGATCGGCAGAACGGCGCCGCCCGGATAGCCAAAGATGTGCTCAACGCCATGGTCGTTGAGGGCTGCGAGCACCATCTCGGCGCCCGTCATTGTGCGTGTCATTGCCGACTCCATGCTCCGCGCCCTCACCTGAGCGCAGGATCCGACTGTTGGCGCGCAACCTATGGCGTCGAAGGTGAAGGGTCAATGAGCGTCGTGAACGAAAGATGCCAGAATTGCTTCTGGTTTTTCCATTTGTTGCGCTGTTATGTGTCTCCACGCAATCATGTTGCTGCGTGCCCACGTTGTCTGCCGTTTGGCGTACTGGCGAGTCTCCGCCTGCCCCGCGACCACGGCGTCGGCAAGTGAGAGTTCTCCAGCGAGGTGCAGCATCAGGGGACGCACGCCGAGGGCCGCCATGACGGGCAACGCGGGGTCGAGCCCGAGGCGGTCGAGTTGCATGACCTCCTCCAGGGCACCCTCTCGCATCATCGCCTCGAAGCGCGCGTCGATGCGCCGGTACAGCTCCTCGCGATCGGGAGAGACGAGGAGCGGGATCGTCTCCTCCAGCGCCAGCACCGGCTCGCGAGGTACCCGCTGCCATTTTGCGAGCGAAGTCCCCGTGGCGTCGATCACCTCGAGCGCGCGCACGACGCGCTGCGTGTCGGTCGGCGCCAGCCGCGTGGCCATCTCGGGATCGCGCACGGCGAGTTCCTCGTGCATTGCGCCAGCACCCTCAGCAATGCCACGCCCGCGCCAGTGGTTGCGGATGTCATCGGGAACGGACGGTATCGGCGAGAGGCCCTCGGTTAGTGTCTTGAAGTAGAGACCGGTGCCGCCGACGATGATCGGGCGTCGTCCATCGCGCGCCGCATCGGCGAGAGCATGAGGGACGTCCTTGCCGTACCGACCGGCGGAGTACGCCTCGCTGCCGGGAACGAAGCCATAGAGGGCATGCGGCACGCGGGCGGTTTCAGCTGGCCCGGGACGCGCCGTCAGAATGGGCAGCTCGCGATAGACTTGCATGGAGTCGGCGTTGATGACGACGCCGCCAAGCTCCTCGGCGAGCCGCAGGGCCAGGCCGGACTTGCCGCTCGCGGTGGGGCCAGCGATGAGGATCGGGCGCATGTCGCTCATGCGCGACACCTAGCGCACCTCGCGGGCTTCGGCCATTCCCCGCCCCAACCGCCCTCAATTGTCGTCCCGGGGCATGTCCCCGGGATCCATCTATCCGCGAGCGCCGTCGGTTGCCGGCCTGGATCCCGGCAACAAGTGCCGGGATGACAACGCTTGGAGTCGCGAGCGATCAATAATTGATGGTGGTGCGCAGGCCGAAGACGGCGGCATTGGGAATGGGGATGTAGAGGTCGTCGGGGTCGCTGGTGTGGGCGCCGGGGTTCCAGAAGTACTGGAAGTCGGGCTGCACGTAGAAGCCCTTCATGATCTTGGCGGTGTAGCTGACCTCGAGCACGCCCTCGAAGCTCGGAATGACCGGATAGCCGATCTCCTTGTAGAACTCGATGAGTTCCGAGGAGACGCCGGTATACATGAAGCCGACGCCGAAGATGTCGTGCGGGCGTGCATCGAGCAGGCCGTGCAGCGTGATGCCGGTTTCAAAGTAGTGCTGGATCAGGTTGCCCTCGGGCGGCGCCTTGATGTAGCTGCCGAACAGGGTGATGCCGCGCGCATCGCCGGGGCCCGGCACGCGGTAGATCATCTGATCCATGATGGCGTAGAAGGCGTAGTCCTTTTCGGCGCGCTGCCCCGGTATGCCGACGAGGCCGATGGGCAGACCGTTGTTGCCGACGGCGGTGGGAACGAAATCGCCGAAGAAGCGATAGGCGCCGAATTTCAGCGTGCCGGCCAGCTCCCCTTCGTCCTGATTATATTTGATCGCGGTCTCGGCGATGAATAGCGGCTCGGTGAACGGAAACAGCACGCCATTGGGATTGCACTCCTGGGGCAACTCTTCGTCGGGGCAGTCGCCGGCCGGATCGCCGCTGAAGATGCCGAAGAGGAAGCCGAGGTTTTCGTTGGGATCGAACTTGAGCCGCGCACCGGGCGACGCCATCGGGTAGGACGGGCCGCCATCAGGCAGGTTGATGCCGGCGATCGACGGCCAGCCGAAGGAGCCGTTGAGGAAGGCGCCGCCGCTGTCACTCATGATGAACTCGGAATCGGCGGACAGCTGACCGACGCGCAGCGACAGATGATCATCAAGCAGCTTCTGCTCGAGATAGATTTCGAAGAGGCGCGTCGAGGGCAGCGCTTCGATGAAGCTCACCGGCATGAGGACGCCGAGGTTCATCGCCGAGATGCTCTGGCCGTGGATCTGATAGCCGTTGGTGAAGAAGCTCAGCCCCTTCCATCCGATGGCCTTCTCTAGGTTGACCGCCAGTTCTACGTCGAGCCTGCCGATGTAGCGCGTGTCGCGGGAATAGCCGCCGGTGGGGTTGGTCAGCGTGTCGCCGATATAGTTGATCGCATACGTTACGCCGCGACCGGCGAGCATGGCGCGCACGCCTCCGGGGTCGGCCCATGCCGGTGGCAGGTTCCGGGTGATCGAAGTCTCAGGGAGCCCCGGCGTGCGGTCGCTCTCCTCCTCGACCGTCTGGGCGGCGACGGGGGTGGCCAACAGCAATGCGGCGCATGCGAGCGCACGGGCGAAGCTGCAGCAGTTGCGCGTCGTCGTCACGCGGTGGCGCCCCATTGGCGTTTCTTCTGTCGCCGGGTACGCGCCTTACCGGGCCCGACCCGGCAAGGTCAGCCTGATGCGCATGAATTGGCACGATTCGGGGAGAGGAATTCCGGCGAACGGGCGCCCGCACCAAGTGGGCGATTCGCAAGCCGCGGCGATAGGATGCGGCAGCGAGCGGCGCGGGCCTGATCTGCGTCGTTGCGAGCTTGTTGCGAAAGCCCCGTGTGACCGTCAAACCACTTCCAGGCGTGGATTCGCCCGCCGCCTCGACGGGTAGCTAGAGCGGTCGGGCTTGTCGCACTGCGTCGAAGCCGCTAGCCATCTACAAATGGCTTCGGCGCGAATACCCGGCGAAGCCATAAAAGCAGGAGACGTGCGGATGGCCGAAGAAGCAGTCGTGGCGCAAGCTGGGCCGTACCAGGTCGAGCTCACGGAGGGGAAGCCCTACTTCTACTGCCGCTGCGGCCGCTCGCAAAAACAGCCGTTCTGCGATGGCACCCACACCGGCACCGGCATTGAGCCGCTGCGCTTCGTCGTCGACCATACGGGGACCTTCAATATTTGCGGGTGCAAGCAGACCGACGACGAACCGTTCTGCGACGGATCACATCTTTTGCTCTAGAGTCGCGCGTCGGACGGGGGACGGGGAACGCATGGAATATTTCGTTCAGCAGCTGATCAACGGTCTCTCGCTCGGCTCGATCTACGGGCTCATCGCCATCGGCTACACGATGGTGTTCGGCATCATCGGCATGGTGAACTTCGCCCACGGCGACGTGTTCATGGTGTCCGCGTTCATCGCGCTCATCCTCTTCCTGCTACTGACGCAGGTTCTCGGCGTGGCTGCGATCGGCCTGGCGCTGGTCATCGTGCTCGTCCTCGGGATGTTGCTGACGGCGTTGTGGAGCTGGGTGATCGAGCGCGTCGCCTATCGACCGCTGGCTGGATCGTTTCGCCTCGCTCCGCTGATCTCGGCGATCGGCATGTCGATCTTCCTGTCCAACTTCGTGCAGGTGGTGCAGGGCCCGCGCAACAAGCCGGTTCCGTCGATGCTGAACGACACGCTGTCGATCCCGATCGGGAGCGGCTCGGCGACGATCTCGGAAAAGCAGTTCCTCATCTTTGTCGTGACCGGCGTTCTGCTCGCTGCCTTCTGGGCGCTGGTGCAGAAGACGAAGCTCGGCCGCGCTCAGCGCGCCTGTGAGCAGGACCGGCGCATGGCCGCGTTGCTCGGCATCGACGTCGACCGCACGATATCGCTCACGTTCGTCATCGGCGGCGCGCTGGCCGCCGTCGCCGGCGTGATGTTCATGACCTACTACGGCGTTGTGAACTTCGCCGATGGCTTCACGCCGGGCGTGAAGGCATTCACGGCCGCGGTGCTCGGCGGCATCGGCTCGCTGCCCGGTGCGGTGATCGGCGGTCTGCTTATCGGGCTGATCGAGACGATGTGGTCGGCGTATTTCTCGATCGACTACAAGGACGTCGCGGCATTCTCGATCCTCGCCGTCGTTCTCATTTTCATGCCGTCCGGGCTGCTCGGCCGGCCCGACGTCGAAAAGGTCTGATCGATGAGTGCTGGCAGCCAGAGCGGGCTGCCGCCCGCGTCGCACTCCATGCGAGCTATCATCAAGGACGCAGGCATCTGGGCGCTCGTCACGCTCGGCCTCTGCTTCCCGCTCGTCGCGTTTGAGACCGAACAGAACTTAGACCTGAAGACCGCGCTCGATCCGCGGCCGCTGCTCGTGCTGGTGACTGTCGCGACCGTGTTCATCGGTCGGCTGCTGTGGAGGCTCTACGCGCATCCGAGCCGCCCGCGCGCGGTGCTGTTTCCGCCACTCGACCTCAGCGAGCATCACAAGGCGCTGGCGCCGCGCATCGGCCTCGGCCTGCTGTTGCTGTTCCCGTTCATCGCGCTGGCGATGGCCGGGTCCGGAGGCGCGATCAAATGGATCGATAACTTCGGGGTGCAGATCCTCATCTACATCATGCTGGCGTGGGGGCTGAATATCGTCGTCGGCCTCGCCGGCCTCCTCGATCTCGGCTACGTGGCGTTCTATGCCGTCGGCGCCTACACGTACGCGATCATCGCCGCCTACGTGATTCCGGCGACGGTGCCGGTGCTGGGGCCGTGGGCCTTCTGGATCTGCCTGCCGCTCGCCGGCGTGCTTGCCGCGTTCTGGGGGATGCTGCTCGGGTTTCCGGTCCTGCGACTGCGCGGCGATTACCTCGCGATCGTGACGCTGGCGTTCGGCGAGATCATCCGTCTGGTGCTGATCAACTGGGTGGAGCTGACCAACGGCAACGCCGGCATCCAGACGCCCCGCATCACGTTCTTCGGCCTGCCGTTCACGTCACGCACCGGCGAGACGACGTTCGGCGACATCTTCCCGCTTCCGGGGACGTCGGCGGTGCACCGGTCGATGTTCCTCTACTACGTCATCTTAGCGTTGGCGCTGCTGGTGGCGGTTGTCACCCAGCGCATGCGGCGGCTGCCGGTTGGCCGCGCGTGGGAGGCGCTGCGCGAGGACGAGATCGCGTGTCGCTCGCTCGGGATCAATACGGTCAATACCAAGCTCACGGCGTTCGCGATGGGCGCGATGTTCGGCGGCCTTGCGGGTGCGTTCTTCGGCGCGCGGCAAGGCTTCGTCAATCCGCGCTCGTTCGAGTTCATGGAGTCGGCGACGATCCTCGCCATCGTGGTGCTCGGCGGCATGGGTTCGCTGTTCGGCGTGGCCGTCGCCGCGGTCGCGATCATCGGCGGCATCGAGCTGTTGCGAGAGCTCGATTTCCTGAAGTCGATCTTCGGGCCGGGCTTTGATCCGGCGCAGTACCGCATGCTCATCTTCGGCCTCGGGATGGTGCTGATGATGGTGTGGCGGCCGCGCGGGCTCATCGCGTCACGTGAGCCGTCGATCTCGCTCAATGAAAGCAAGGCCATCTCCGGCGCGCACGTGAAGGAGGGCCACGGCTGATGCGCTGGCTGCACGAGCCGCTTCTCGTGGTCGAGGGCCTGACGATGCGCTTTGGCGGCCTCGTCGCGGTGCGCGACCTGGCGTTCTCGGTCGGGCGCGGCGACATCACTTCCCTTATCGGCCCGAACGGCGCGGGCAAGACGACGGTCTTCAACTGCATCACAGGCTTTTACAAGCCGACGAGCGGACTGATCGTTCTCTCCACCGACGGTCCCATCGAGTCGCAAGCCGTTGCCGACCTCACGAATTCGAGCCGGCGCTATCAATGCCGGGACGAGAAGATCGGTAGCGGCGGGCTGTTCCTGCTCGAGCGCATGCCCGACTTCGAGATTGCCCGGCGCGCGCGCGTCGCGCGCACGTTCCAGAACATCCGCCTCTTTGCCGGCATGACAGTGCTGGAGAACCTCATCGTTGCTCAACACACCCCGCTGATGCGCGCCTCGGGCTGGTCGCTGCTGGGTCTTGCAGGTGCCGCGAGCTACAAACAGGCTGAGGCCGCGGCGGTCGATATGGCGCGCTACTGGCTCGACCGCGTCGGCCTAACGTCGCGCGCCGACGATGCTGCGGGATCGTTGCCCTATGGCGACCAACGCCGGCTCGAGATCGCGCGGGCGATGTGCACCGACC
>CALRVN010000068.1:0-12536 GCA_943371625.1 Hyphomicrobium sp. CS1GBMeth3 | reverse complement strand
GAGCCACTCGGTGGCAAACGACGCCGCCGCGATCACCACCAGCGCCACGATCGCCGCCGGCTGCTGCTGGTAAGTATACACGCTGAGGATCGCGAACATCGCCAGGCACGTCAGTAGCGACAGCCACACAATGACCGCGTTGGCGCGCGTCTGCTTGAGCACGCGCAAGTGGCCGCCGTTCACCGCCCCATAAAGCAGCAGGAAGGCCGCGCTTCCCATCATGGCGATGCCGGAAAGATCGAAGCAAAGCATCACGACGATCACCAGCGCCGCCGTCAGCAGCAGTCCGCCCGTCGCCTGCTTCCATTCGATCTGCGACAGCCGTGACGGCAGCTCGCCGTCGCGCGCGATCATGTAGCAGACGTTTGCCAAACCGAAGAGCGTGGCGTTAATCGCCGACGCCGTCGAGAACAGCGCCGCGACAGCGATCAGCCGGAAGCCGGTCTCGCCGAGGAATGGCTTGGCGGCCTCTGCCAATGCATAATCCGTGGCGCGCTCGATCTCGGCATTGGAGAGATTGCCCGTAACCGTGATCGACACCGCCAGATACAGCAGGATGACGAGGATTACCGCGATATAGAGCGCACGCGGCAGCATCGTCTTGGGGTCCCGCATGTCGGCGGCCGTGTTGGTGACGAGACCGAAGCCCTCATAACCGATGAACAGCACGCCCGCACCGAACAGGATCGATTGCGTCTCCGGCCACAAGCTCGGCGACAGGTTTGCCGGCTGCACGAAGTAAATCCCGACGGCAGCGAACACGACCAGGATCGCCACTTTGATCGCCACGATGATCGTCTCGCCGCGTCCCATGACCTTGGCGCCGAACGCATTCACCACCGTCACCAGCAGCACGGCGCCGATCGCCAGCGACTTGAGCAGCAGCGCCGAAGGCGTCTGCGTGATGAACGTCGCCGCATAGCTGCCGAACGCCGACGCATAAAGCGCCAGCGAGATGATGTAGCCGGCCCACATGAAAAGATTGAGCCCGCCCGCGAATACGCCGTCCCCATATCCTTTGACCAGGAAGCTGACCGCGCCGCCCGCCGACGGGAACGCGGCACCGAGCTTGGCATAGGAGTAGGTTGACAGCAGCGCGACCACGCCGCCGATCGCGAAGGCGAGCCACATGGCGTTGCCGGCCGCTCCGGCCACGACGCCAAGGATCGAGAAGATCCCCGCACCGACCATGCCGCCGATGCCGATCGACACAGCCGCCACCAGGCCGATCTGCCCTGAGCCGTGCTGGATCGTTGCTGCGCTGTTTGAGGGGACTGTCTGCATGGCCGCGAGCCGCAAGGTAAACGCGAGAGATGAAAAATCGGTGCGGCGCGCCGCCGTTGCTGACCCTCATTCCGCCAAAGGCACCACAACGAATAGTCCATTATCGGAGTATCAACGCTATGCGCCGACGGCGACGTGCAACCGTGAACTTCGGCAATCGATTTCGCCGTTGCTTAACCGGCACCCGGGCAGATTGACCCCACTTGGGGGCAGTCCGGAGACAACCTCGTCTCCGCGGGCATGACGCCGACGATGGCCCTGTCGCTTCAATGCGACATGCAAACAATCGATCAGACGAACTCGGCTTTCCGGTGCCATGCGCGCCGCCAGCGAGACCGCGCACTCTGATCGAAGGGAAAACGTCAGCGGCCCAGTGGAGCGCCCATAATGCCTATGGACGATCAATCAGACATCCTCGCGGATGCTATCGCGCCGCAATCCGTCGATGCCGAGCATCCGGCACCCACGCGCAAGCTGCGCAAGAAGCGGTCGGGCACCCCGATCCTTCACTTCCTTTCCACGCAGGAATTCGCCAGCCCCTTCGACGTCAACATGGCCGTGGATGCCGGCTTCAAGGTTGTCGTGCCGCACACGAATGCGCGCCTGCAGCACACCACCGGCCTCGTTCAGGATGCGATCTTCTCGCGCCCCATCGAGTACGGTTGCCGCACCGGCCTGTTCATTGGCGGCAAGGACGCGCTGCTCGCACTCGACATGCTGGCCGCCGCACAGGCCGCACTCGTGCCGCCGTTCCAGCTCTCGGCCTTCGCCGATCCTGGCGGCTCGTTCACCACTGCGGCCGCCATGGTCGCGCTCGTCGAGGACATCTATCAGGCACGCACCAGCCGCACGTTGGAGGGCGCCAACGTCGTCGTATTCGGTGCCACCGGCGTCGTCGGATTCGCCGCCTCGATCATCGCCGCGCAGTGCGGCGCCAACGTCACCATGGCGTCCCACATCGACGTTAAGGCGGTCGAGCCCTTCATCGAAGCCGGCCGTGACCGCTTCGGCGTCGATCTCGAGCCCGTCGCCGCCGCACGCGACGACGACAAGGCCGAGCTGACCGCCGGCGCAGGCATCGTTCTCTGTGCTGCCGCTGCGGGTGTCCGCGTGCTCTCGCGCGATCAGTTCGCCAATTCCCCGCGCCTCGCCGTGGTCGCCGACGTCAACGCGGTGCCTCCCTCCGGCATAGAGGGCGTGGAGTTGTTCGATCGCGGCCGCATCATCGACGGCACGAACGTCGCTTCGGTCGGCCCGCTCGCCATCGGCGACATCAAGTACAAGACGCAGGCCGCCCTCTTCCGCAGCATGCTGAGCTCGTCAGAAAGCCTGATGCTCGACTTCACGCACGCCTTCGCGCGCGCCCGCAAGCTCGTTCGCGGCTGAAGCACATCTAAAGCCGCCACGAAAAAGGGGCCGATGCAGTCACCTGCAACGGCCCCAAGTTAGCTCGCGTCCTAGAACCTTTGGAGGAAGCGCTAAGGCAGCGAGAACACTGTGAGCGTGCCGCCGAGGGCGGTGTATTGCGACAGAGCCGCGTAGCCGCCGACTGCACCGAGACCATCAGTCGGGTTCGTCAGGCCAGCAGCGAGACCGATGCCGGCCCAGCCGCCGATGCCCGAGTAGACGCCGACGTACTGCTTGCCCTTGTGGCCGTAGGTGAACACGTTGCCGATGATGCCGGAAGGCGTGCGGAACTTGTAAAGCTCCTTGCCGGTCTTCTGATCGACCGCCTTCAAGTATCCTTCGAGCGTGCCGTAGAACACAACGCCGCCCGCGGTTGCCAACGCACCCGACCACACCGAGAACTTCTCCGGGTTCGACCAGACGATCTTACCCTCGGATGCGTCCCAAGCGATGAAGTTGCCGAGGTTCTTGTCGTTCCCCGGCGGGTACATCGACAGCGTGGCGCCGACGTACGGCTGACCTGCGGTGTACTCGACCTTGAACGGCTCGTAGTCCATCGCAACGTGGTTGGTCGGCACGTAGAAGAGGCCCGTCAGCGGCGAGTATGCAGCCGGCTGCTGGTCCTTCGTTCCGAGCGCTGCCGGAACGATGCCCGTGGTGTTCACGTCCTGGCCGTTCTGGAACGTCGAGTACTTGGCGACCACGGTCGGCCGGCCATAGCGCTCGCTCTTCGGGTCGAGATCGACGCCCGAAGACCAGTTGACGGCCGGGTCGTACTTCTCGGCCACCAGCGGGATTCCGCTCTCGCGATCGATCGTGTAGCCGAAGCCGTTGCGATCGAAGTGCACCAGAACGTTGTGCTTCTTGCCCTTCACCTCGAAGTCGTCGACGAGGATGGACTCGTTGATGCCGTCATAGTCCCACTCGTCGAAAGGCGTCAGCTGATAGGCCCATGCCGCAACGCCCGTGTCGGGATTGCGCGCGAAGATGGACATCGTCCACTTCTGGTCGATCGGTTTGCCATCCGCGCTGGCGCGCTGCACCGGGTTCCACGTCGAAGGATTGCCCGAGCCGTAATAGAAGAGGTCGATCTTCGGATCCCACGAGAACCAGCCCCAGGTCGATCCGCCGCCGATCTTCCACTGATCGCCATTCCACGTGTTGAGCGACGAGTTCTTGCCGACCGGCTTACCGAGCGACTTCGTCTTCTCCGGGTCGAACAGGATCTGATCATCCGGGCCAATCGTGTAGCCGCGCCATGCGCGCGAACCGTCCTTCGAGTTGTACGCGGTCACGTACCCCTGAATGCCGAACTCGGCGCCGGAGATGCCGACGATCACCTTGTCCTTGATGACGATCGGAGCGTTGGTTCCCGTCTCGCCGCGCTTCACGTCGCCGTTGAGCGCTTTCCAGGCTTCCTTGCCGGTCTTGGCATCGATTGCCACCAGTGTCGTATCTGCTTGGTAGAGGTAGAGCTTGCCGTCGCCGTAGGCGAGGCCGCGGTTGACCGTATCGCAGCACATGATCGGAATGACCGACGGATCCTGCTTCGGCTCATACTTCCAGATGATCTTGTTCTCGTCGTTGAGATCGAGCGCGTAGACGATGTTGGGATACGGCGTGTGCAGGTAGAGTACGTCGCCGATGACGAGCGGCGAGCCTTCATGGCCGCGCAGCACGCCGGTCGAGAACGTCCAGGAAGCCTTGAGGTCCTTCACGTTCTTGGTGTTGATCTGGTCGAGCTTCGAATAGCGCTGCAGCGAGTAATCGCCGCTCTGTGACGCCCAGTTGTTCGGATCGCTCTGTGCCTTTAGCAGGCTGTCGTTCGCTGCCGCAGAATTGCTGAATGCAATTGCAGACAACAGCGCAATCGAGACTACCGCTCGCATTGCTGTTTCTCCTCCACTAGGGACCTTTAGGGTCCTTCAACCGCGCATATTTGGAACCGCGCGGCGGGAAGAATGAGAACATCAGCTCGGGCAGTCGCGAACGAAGATGATCTGCTTAACATTCCTGGATAAGCAAATCTCATGTTCGCGACGCCCGAGCTGACCTGCCCCGCCCGTATTGCAATGAGTGTCGTTTCACTTCGCCCGCGAGCGCGATCAGCTCGTGCGACGGAAGTCGCACACCAAGCTCTCCGCTCGCGTCACTCGGAATCAAGTCTTCGCGTAGCGGCCCGCGCGCCGGCACGACCACTTCATGACTTTCCAGCCGGGATGCTCGCCGACCCACTTCGCCATGTACGGCGGCGCCTGCATCAGGCACTGCATCGGCGTGAGATTTTCCGCCGAGTACATCAGTCCGACGTCGCGGCAGTTATCTGGCTTGTCGACGAGGCAGGCGAGAAGAACGAGTTCGATCATAGGGACACCTTTGATGGACCTGTGAGCATCCAGGCGTCCTCCCTTCGTCGTTTTTTATTGGAGGCGTTGAGCCTCGTCTTCAGTCAGGCTAGCGCGAGCGCACACCATCGGGGACAAGTGTGCTCGCCGCGGAGCCGTCCCCACGAGTTCACGTCTCTGTTCGGCAGGATCGCTCGATCAGCGGACGCGTGCGCGAGCCAATTCGTGGCTCGGCGCGCACATACACATTCCCGCCACCTCGAGAACGCTGAGGACGAGAAGCGATGAGTAGAGCGCAGCAAGCAACATTGGGCAGCCTTCGCTATCTAACCACCATCGACGCTAAGCGGCACGCCCGTAGCGCCCAACCATTTTGATCCGAAAACGTTATGCCTGGCAGCGAAAAGCGGCGCGTGCTGATTAACCACGCCGGCGCGCTACCCACTGGCAATTGGGCTTCTCGCCTTCGGCGGCATAGCGAATCGCGGCATAGGGACTCCCATATTGAGGAGGCTCGGGGATGCGCCGTTGCGCTGCGCCGCTGAATAGCTTTGCTCTGCTGATTGTCGCCGCCGTCGCTTCGCCGGTTCGCTCGCAAGACGCTTTGCCCACGCAATACGATTGGGGCGGCCTCTACGTCGGCGCTCATTTGGGCGGCGCGCTTTCGCTCACTGACTTGAAAGACCCATTCGGCCCCTCGCTCTTCGGTGACACCGTCCGTTCGCCCGGCCCGCTCGCCGGCGGACAGATCGGCTATAATTGGCAGTGGGGACGCGCCGTGTTTGGCGCAGAAGCCGACGCCAGCTGGGCGGACCTGTTCGGCACCGAAACCTGCTTCGCCTATTCCGGGTTCTACGTCAGCTCCAACTGCCGTTCCGACACCTCCGCACTGGGCACCGTCGCCGGCCGCTTCGGCTGGCTCGTTGGCCCCGACGCCGGCACGCTCCTCTACGGCAAGGCCGGTGGCGCCTGGCGGCACGGCACCGTCGACGCAGACACGAACGGCAACGCCGGCTTTCCCGCCTCGAGCACGAGCGGCACCCGCTGGGGCTGGATGTTAGGCGCCGGCGTAGAGCGCGCGATCTCACGTCGCTGGTCGGTCAATGCCGAGTACGACTATCTGTCTTTCGGCGACTCTGGATTCTCGACACCGACCGGCTCGTTACAACCGGCACCCGCGCCCGGCCCCGGAAACTTGATCACCGTCTCGCCGACCGCAACCGTCGTCTCGCAGGACATGCACCTGTTCAAGGTCGGCGTGAATTACCGGCTCTACGAAGCGCCGGGCACTCCCGACGCGCTGCCGCCACCCGCAGCACCGCAACCGATCACCGGCACCACGCTCGAGATCGGCGCACGCTACGTCTACGGCTGGGGCCGCTTCCAGAAGGACCTCGGCATCCAGAGCGAAGGCCTGACCTCGCTCGCCTCGCGCCTCACCTACTCCGACATGACCACCAATGGCGCCGAGCTCTTCGCGCGCCTCGATCTGCCCGGCGGACTCATGGTCAAGGGCTTCGTCGGTAAGGGCAATGGCGACGGCCATCTCAACGATGAGGACTGGGCCGTCCCCTTCGCGACGTTTGTCCCCTACTCCAACACGTACTCCCCCGTCGACGACCGCATCCGCTACGGCGTCATCGACGTCGGCTACGACATCTGGCGCTCTACGCAATTCCGCCTCGCGCCCTTCGCCGGCTACAGCACCTTCCATCAGGAGATGGAAGGCTTCGGCTGCATCCAGATTGCGAACCCAAATTCCGACTGCTCGCCTTCGATCCCGACGTCGACCGAAGCCATCGCCGAGGACGACATCTGGCACGCAGCCCGTCTCGGCGTCGCGGCCGACCTGCAGATCGTTCCCGGCCTGACGCTCAGCGCCGACGCCGCGTATCTCCCCTACGTGCGCATCAAGGGCATCGACGATCACGTGCTGCGCGACTTGATCTCGCCCGAGCGCGCCAACGGAACCGGCACACAGCTCGAGCTCATTCTCAACTACGCTCTGACCGAGCGCCTGCGCATCGGCGTCGGCGGCCGCTATTGGGCGATGTGGACGCCCGACGGGATTGTCGATTTCGGCGGCGAGCAGATCGTCCCCATGCGTTTTAGCGTCGAGCAGGCCGCGTTGCTCTTCCAAGTATCGTACACCTTCAGCGACGACGCCGACTGACACCGCCACCGTTACTCGCGTGCGCCCATCATCTGGAGATGGCTTATGGACAAGATTTCGCGTCGCGACGTTCTCGTCGCAACAGCGGCAGGAGGACTGATGACGGCAGCTTCATCGACGCAAGCAGCAACCTTCGGCAATCCCGATCAGCCTCCGCAAGGGGCGATCAACACCGAGGGAAATCCTGCAAGCACGACGGTCATCGGCCCGAACAATCCCGCCATCTCCGGCCAATTCCCAGCCGCACTCTCTCCTCCGGCAACCGACGTAGGCTCGTTGCCGCTGTTCTGGGCCACCTTCAACAACGCTCCCCGTCGCATCCAGAACGGCGGTTGGGCGCGGGAGGTGACGCAGGCCGACTTCCAGATCTCCGAGGAGATCGCCGGCGTGAACATGCGCCTGACGCGCGGCGGCGTCCGCGAGATGCATTGGCATGTCTTCGCCGAGTGGGCCTTCGTCACCAAAGGCGCCTGCCGCATCACCACCATCGACCAGGACGGACGCGCGAACGTCGAGGACGTGCGCGAGGGCGGCCTCTGGTATTTTCCCGCCGGGCTTCCCCATTCGCTGCAGGGCATCGGCGAGGACGGATGCGAGTTCATCCTCTGCTTCGACAATGGCCGCGCCTCGGAGTACGACACGCTTCTCGTCACCCAGTGGCTGGCACACACTCAGCCTGAGGCGCTCGCGCTGAACTTCGGCGTGTCGGTCGACGACTTCAAGAACATCCCGCTGCACGACCTTTACATCTTCCAGGACAACCTGCCTGGGCCCATTGAGCAGGACCAGAAGGAGGCGCGAGCCGGCACCGGCGCGCCGAAACTGCGCTCAAGCTTCGCCCTCAGCGAAATGGCGCCCGTGAAAAAGACCAAGGGCGGCGAGGTGCGCATCGCCGATTCAAGCAACTTCCCGATCTTGCAGACGATCGCCTCGGCGCTCGTGCGCATTCATCCCGGCGGCATGCGCGAAATGCACTGGCATCCAAATGCCGACGAATGGCTCTACATCATCGAAGGTCAAGGCGAGTTGACCGTATTCGAGACCGGCCCCAAAGCTGTGACGCAGAACTTCAACGCCGGCGACATCGGCTATGTGAAGCGCTCGCAGGGCCACTTCCTGCGCAACACCGGCCACACCGACATCGTCTATCTCGAAGTCTTCCGCAGCTCGTATTTCTCCGATGTGTCGCTGGTCGATTGGATCGCACGCACGCCTCGCGCGATGGTTCGGCACACGCTGAACATCACGGACGAGACGATCGACCGCTTCCCGACCAGCAAGCCCGTGATCCTGCCGCTCTGACAGGCGGGCATCGTCACGCCATCATCTTGCGGCCGATTTCTTCGGCGGCGATCTCGCCGAAGAACACCATCGACGAATTCGGCTCGGCCTTGGCGCGATACATCGCGACATCGGCGTGGCGCAGCACCTTCTCCGCGCTATCGCCGTCGTAAGGGAACAGCGCCGCACCGATCGCAACGCCGATCGCGTGCGTCGTGTCGCCGACCCTGATCTCGTTGCGCAGCACGTCGAGGAACCGCCCGCCGATGTCGCGTGCGCTGTCCTCATCGACATTGCGCGACAACACGGCAAACTCGTCGCCACCCAACCGTGCAAAGACGTCTCTGGAGCGCGCGGCACGGCGAAAGCGCCCGACTACCGCCTTCAGCACCTCGTCGCCGACGGCATGTCCATAGCGATCGTTGACGTGCTTGAACCCATTGAGGTCGAGCAGAAAGAATGCGTGCGCCCGGCCGCCCGTTGGCGGAACCTCGGTGGCGACTTCGAGCGCTTCGAGCAGCACGCGCCGATTGGGCAAATTCGTCAGCGGGTCCTGCATCGCCAGCCGTCGCAGCAGCCGCATCTCATTTGCCAGCGCCTCGGCCGAGACGCCGCTGCCACCCGCGTCGGCGAGACGGCGCGAGATGAACACCCACACGCACATCGCGCCGATTGCGCCGAGCGTCACCGCCTCGGCAGGCGATATCTCCCGGCGTGGGTATGCGAGCGCGGCGAAGAATCCGAAGACGTCGTACTGCTGCGCCATCAGCACGCAGAACAGCATGATGGCACCCAGCACGATGAAGTCTCGTGCACTCGCCAAAGGGTGCTCGGCGATCGCTGTGATGAGGGCTCGCGGGCCTTCTGGCTTCACGGCTCAAGTCCTCTGAGTTTGCAACCCGGACACTAGGCCGGGCGCCCTTCAGAACCGTTAAATGACGACGTTTGCAGGTCGTTGCCGAACGCCCTTAATGGCTCACGGAACAGCCGCCGCGCGCCACCCCGCCGCCATCGCCTCCGCCTCGCTGCAGAACCAGCGCTCGCCCTTCTCCATCTCGATCTTCACCGTCGCGTATCGCGGGCTCCAGGGCGTGTAATAAATGTGTCCGTGTGCTGTCACATTGCCCTTGATGGCGCACCCGCTTGGCGCGGCCTGCTCGGCCCCGGCCCAACGCTTCTCGCGGTATTTCCACGCCGGCTGCGCGTCGCCGGTCCAGATGCCCGCGCGGTCCGCGCGCGCTTCGGCTTCCTCGCGCACGTACGTCTTCGAGTACTTCACGAACGCCCAGGCAAAGCCTTCGCGCACCATTTTCGCGTTGATGTCCTCGCCGTCGACGAAGCAGATGCCGAGCATGCGGCCGTACTTGTCGTCGCCGTGGCTCTCGCAGGTGACGCTGCGGCCGGTAACGGCTTCACGCAACGCCGCGGCGGCGGCCGTGCCGCATTTCCAGGTCCCGAAGAAGCGCCGCCCGCACGTCTGACCGTGCTCGGGCGCATCGATCCCCTCGAGGCGGATGCTCCGCCCCTCGATCTCGATCGTATCGCCGTCGATGACGCGCGCTGCACCGCTGACCGAGCCGTGCTCGACGCCATGATCGGCTGCCGGCCGCGCCTCAATCTCGCGCGCGGGCACCAGCGAAAGCACTCCGAGCGAAACCACTCCGACCAGCGCAGAAGCCACCGTCCGGCGTGTAACCCAATACTTTACGTCTACTGTCATGACGCGACTGATGACTGAGTCGCGTGTCGGGGCCCCGGCTAAAACATGGAGCCGTCATACAACCTGTGGGCTGCGCGGCCCGACTTCGGACATGCGCACGCCGAAAAGCGCGCAGCGCTTTCGCGCAACGACGCAATTTCAAAACGAGTTGTCGCGTGATCGGCTTTAGCGCCGACGGAAGTTGCCCGCGCCGCCGGGACGCTGCGATGCCGGAGGACCACCGCCCGGACGCGTGTCCTTGTGGCGGAAGTTGATGCGACCCTTGGTGAGGTCGTACGGCGTCATCTCGATGGTGACCTTGTCGCCGGCAAGGATGCGAATGCGGTTCTTCTTCATGCGCCCGGACGTGTAGGCAATCACCTCATGTCCGTTGTCGAGCTTGACGCGGCAGCGTGCATCGGGGAGCACCTCCTCCACAACGCCTTCAAACTCGAGCATTTCTTCCTTGGCCATCAGGTACCTTAGTCTGCGCTCGACGCGGTAGAAACTGCGTTGAGCGCTCAAGCCCAAAATAAGGGAGGGGAGCAGTTGCGCCCTGCTCCCCCGAAAGCGGAACGTTCCGCGGTTCTTTTAGAGCGGCCGCAGATTGACTGCAGCGATCTTGCCGTTACGGCCCGTCTCGGTCTCGTAGGCGATCTTCTGCCCCTCGCGAAGCGTCGAAAGACCAGCGCGCTCGACAGCCGAGATGTGCACGAATACGTCGTTGCCGCCTTCATCCGGCTGGATGAAGCCGTAGCCCTTCTGGCCGTTGAACCACTTCACAGTGCCGTTTGCCATCAAGTCTCTCCAAAGCAATTAGGCAATCCCCTCTGGGCGGAATGCCTGAGGACATCAAATCGCGCGATGGAGCCGTCCAGTGTCGACGCGCAAGCGCCGTCGTAGAGTAAACCAAGGCGTGTTCGATCGGCCCTATATGGACCGCTCTATGGCGAAAGGCAAGGTTACGTTGCGCAAGGAGCAGAGCTCCTTTCGCTCAATACTGCGTAACGGAAACATGGCCTTAAAGGCCCATGATTCTCAAGACTTGGCAGCACACCGCGAAGAGACGATCTTACTTTCGAACACCAGCGCCGGCGTTTCAGATCGCGGCAAATTTACGGCGTGTTGGAGAGGCAAGGCGATCTCCGGACACCTCTACGGCAACGTCCCGGACGCACCCGTCGCGCCCCGAAGACGTCTCGACGACTAGGTCGAGGCCCGGCAAAAACGAAAGGTGCCAAACCTCGCGGCCCGGCACCTCCATGTTCTCTAGCACCCCACCCCCGTCAGGGGAAGCGCGATGACGATCTGTTCAACGATAGATTGTCGCGTACCCGTTCGAGTAGTCGGAATTGCCACGCCCGTAATAGGACGGGGCGTAGTAACCGCGCTGCTCATACGAAGCCTGACGCGTATAGCGGCGCGAGGAACGGCCGGACGCACGTGGCTCGTCGTACGAACGCGAGTTGCTCGCGACACGACGATTGCTGCTGCTGCCGGTGTTGCGGCTGGCGTACTTGCGTCCACCAGCTAGCGACACGAAGTGCTGCCCGATGTCGATATGGATGTGGCTCATGTCCGGGTAGGTCATCGTGCCCCCGGTTTTATGATTGGTCACCAGCCAGTTGATGATCGCGCCCTTGCGGTTGCCCGCCTCGAAGTCGACGGCGTTGCCGCTGGCGTGACGCGAGATACGGCCCGAACCCGCGATGCGCGCGCCCGGACGGCACGTCGAGATGACCTTCACCGGTCCAAAGCGGGCTTCGACCTTGTCGAGCAGCTCATGCACGGGCTTGGTGAGGCACTTGCGCGGCGCCTCCGGGTCGTCCTTCACCCGCTTGACGTTCACGGCCTCCGGGCGCCCCCAGTTGAGCGGTGGGGCCTCACCGAAGTTGCGGCCATCATAGCCGTAGTAGGGTCCTGCCTGGGCCGCGGTGGCCGCGAATACGAGCGCAACGCCGATCGCTGCGGATGAGAGCCGCTTGATCATGTTTACTCCTGGATATGTCAGAGAATTTCCGGGGCGGCTCACTCCCGAGCCCGCGCCCCATTTCCATTCGCAGCTCGCCTCGCATCGACAGCCGCAATAAGCCAGCCACCGTGGAAACGAGCCTGCGCAATCCCCGGTACTAAGCTCGCCTGTCCGTCGAGCCGCATCACGGTGGTCACTCCATGCAGAGGACCGTTCCGGGTTGCGAGGCAGTGTGCCCCGCCGTGTGGTGAGATTGGGGCAGGGTTAATAGCCTGCGGCGATGCGCCGTACGCGTCGCAAAAATGCGTCGAGGCGCCAGTCATTCAACTGGCGCCTCGATAAATCTCTTGCGTGTGGCGCTAGAGTGCTTCCGGA
>CALRVN010000067.1:0-12543 GCA_943371625.1 Hyphomicrobium sp. CS1GBMeth3 | reverse complement strand
CCGGCGCTCTATGTGCAACGCTCATGGCCCGATCCGCTGATCTCGGCGGAGCAGCTCGTCGCCGAGACAGCGCAGCTTGCGGAGGAGCTGTGCGCGCATCTTTCCACGCGCGGGCTCGGTGCGCGGCGACTTTGCCTCACGCTTTATCGCAGCGACGGCAGTGTCGCCGAGGCGCGTGCCGGTCTCAGCGCGCCGTCATGGTCGCCCGAGCACATGACGACGCTGTTGATCGAGAAGCTCGCAAAGCTCGATGCCGGCTTCGGCGTCGACGTGATGGTGCTCGCTGCAGTGCAGGTGGAAAAGCCTTCGGTGCAGCAGGAGGCGCTGGCGCCGCGGCTCAAGAGCGATGCCCGCGCCGATGCCGCTCAACTCGTCGACCGGCTGACGAACCGGTTGGGGCACGCGCGCGTCAGCCGTCTTACTCCGCGCTCGAGCCATATTCCGGAGCGGGCAGAGGCGCGCATTCCCGCACTCAGCCGGCGGCAGGAGGTCAGCTTTGCACCGCCGGCAGGGCCGGTTCCGCCGCCGCTGCTGCTGCCGGACCCGGAGCCGATCCGGGTGCTCGCCGAAATACCGGAAGGACCGCCGGCGAGCTTCACCTGGCGGCGTGTAGAGCGCCGCATCGTGCGCGCCGAGGGGCCGCAGCGCGTGGCGCCAGAATGGTGGGACGAGATCGCCAAGAAGCAGAGTGGCACGCGCGATTATTACCGCGTCGAGGACGAGGGCGGCTCCGGCTACTGGGTGTTCCGCGAAGGACTCTACGGGCGCGGCGAGGAGGAGCTGCCGCGCTGGTTCCTGCACGGCATCTACGGATAGCCGCATGGCTCCGAAGCTCAACATGCCGTCTTATGCCGAGCTGCAGGTGACGACCAATTTCTCGTTCCTGCGCGGGGCGTCGCACGGCGAGGAGCTGGTCGCGCAGGCGCAGGCGCTGGGAATCGGGGCACTGGCCATTACCGATCGCAACACGCTTGCCGGCGTCGTGCGCGCGCACGTCGAGGCGAAGGCGCTGGGGGTGAAACTCATCGTCGGGGCGCGCCTCGATCTGCAAGATGGCCCGAGCCTTCTTTGCCTGCCACGCGACCGGCAAGCCTATGGGCGATTGTCGCGCCTGCTGTCGGAGGGGCAGATGCGGGCGAAGAAGGGCACATGCACGCTCTATCTGGAGGATGTGGCGCGGCATGCCGAGGGGCAGATCTTCATCGCGCTGGCGCCGGAAGATTGGAGCTGGCGCGCGCTTTCTGCGGCTGGCGAAAATCCGCACAACGAACCCGCGCGCACTGCCGACATCATTCCGTTTCGTCCAAAGGGCGACGGTCGGGGAGGGGGTGGTGCGCAAACGTCTACTGTTGTGGACACCCCCCACCCTAGCCCTCCCCCGCAAGGGGGGAGGGAAAAGGGTTCAATCGCTAGAGGCGGATTTGAAGCTGAGTTGAGGGGGGTGAAGCAGGCGCTGGGGGAGACGGCGCAGCTTTACCTTGCGGCGAGCCACACCTATCGCGGCGATGATCGCGCGCGCATCGCGGCTCTCGCCGAGCTGGCGCGACGCTGCGGCACGCCGCTCGTCGCCACAGGGGACGTGCTTTATCACACACCGCATCGGCGGCCGCTGCAGGACGTGCTCACCTGCGTGCGGGAGAAGACCACCATCCGCGAGGCCGGGACAAAGCTCGCGGCCAACGCCGAGCGGCACTTGAAGCCGCCGATGGAGATGGCGCGGCTGTTCCGCGGTTACGAGGAGGCTGTGGCGCGCACGATGGAGATCGCCGCGGCGTGCAGCTTCTCGCTCGACGACCTCAAATACGAGTATCCCGACGAGCCGATACCGCCCGGGAAGACGCCGCAGGGCTATCTCGAGGAGATCACTTGGGAAGGCGCGCACTGGCGCTTTCCGGACGGCATCCCTGAGAAAGTCCATGGGCTGATCGTGCGCGAGCTGCAGCTCATCGCCGAGCTGCAATACGCGCAATATTTCCTTACGGTGCGCGACATCGTGCACTTCGCGCGTTCAAAGCACATCCTCTGCCAGGGGCGCGGCTCGGCCGCCAACTCGGTGGTCTGCTATTGCCTCGCCATCACATCGGTCGACCCGATGGAGATCGACGTGCTGTTCGAGCGCTTCATCTCGCCCGAGCGGCGCGAGCCGCCCGACATCGACGTCGATTTCGAGCACGAGCGGCGCGAGGAGGTGATCCAATACATCTACGCGCGCTACGGACGTCACCGCGCCGGCCTTGCGGCAACCGTCATCTCCTATCGATCGCGCTCGGCGGTGCGCGACGTCGGTAAGGCGATGGGGCTTTCGGAGGATACCGTCTCGGCACTGTCGGGGATGGTGTGGGGCACCTCCGGCGGGGGCACGCTGCCGGAGAAGCACGTACGCGCTGCGGGGCTCAACCCGCAAGATCCGCTGCTCGCAACGGTGCTAGAGCTGGCGCACGAGCTGATGGGTTTTCCGCGCCACCTGTCGCAGCACGTGGGCGGGTTCGTGCTGACGCGTGGCCCGTTGATCGAGGTTGTCCCGGTCGGCAATGCGGCGATGGACGACCGCACCTTCATCGAGTGGGACAAGGACGACATCGCGGCGCTCGGCCTGCTCAAAGTCGACGTGCTGGCGCTCGGCATGCTGACGTGCATTCGCAAGGCGTTCGATCTCATTGAGAAGCACGAGGGCAAAAGCGTCACGCTCGCGACCGTGCCGCGCGAGGACGACGAGGTCTACGACATGCTGTGCAAGGCGGATTCCATCGGGGTGTTCCAGGTGGAGAGCCGGGCGCAGATGAACATGCTGCCGCGGCTCAAGCCGCGCTGTTTCTACGACCTCGTCATCGAGGTGGCGATCGTGCGGCCGGGGCCGATCCAGGGAGATATGGTGCATCCCTACTTGCGGCGGCGTGATAGGGTCGAGGCCGAGTATTATCCCTCGCCATCGTCGCAACACGGCGACAAGGATGAACTTAAGGCCATCCTCGGCAAGACCAAGGGCGTGCCGCTGTTCCAGGAGCAGGCGATGCGCATCGCGCTCGTCGCGGCGCAATTCTCCGATGCGGAGGTGAACGAGCTGAGGAAGGCCATGGCCACCTTCCGCCGCCGCGGCACCATAGGGCAGCTGGAGGAGAAGATGGTGTCGCGCATGGCGGAGCGCGGCTACGACAGAGAGTTCGCACAACGCTGCTTCAACCAGATCAAGGGCTTCGGCGAGTACGGCTTTCCCGAGAGCCATGCGGCGAGCTTTGCGCATCTCGTCTATGTGTCTTCGTGGATCAAGTGCCATCACCCGGCGGCGTTCGCGGCGGCGCTGCTCAACTCGCAGCCGATGGGATTTTATGCGCCGGCACAGATCGTGCGCGATGCGGTGGAGCATGCGGTCGAGGTGCGGGCGGCTGACGTCAATCTTTCCGATTGGGACAGCACGCTGGAGAAGGGCGGCGCCGATGGCCGGCCGGCGATGCGCTTGGGCCTCAGACAGATCGATGGCTTGCGGGAGGAGGAGGTGCTGAAACTCGTCTCTGTTCGCTCCCCCTCACTCGGAAGCGATCTCCCGGTCGCTTCCGCCCTCTCTCCGCGGATGAGAGGTGAAAATAGCGACAGCGGCACCGGGGAAATGTCATCCCGGCACTTGTTGCCGGGATCCAGTCTGCGGCCGGAGGAGCCTGCGGATCGATGGATCCCGGGGACGAGCCCCGGGATGACAAGAATTGAAGCTTCTGCCCCTCACCCTAGCCCTCTCCCCGCTCGCGGGGAGAGGGAAAAGTTTCGGGATGTGCACGATGTGTGGGCGCGGGCGAGGGTGAAGCTTTTTACCCTGGAGAAGCTCGCTGCGGCCGATGCCTTCCGCTCGATCGGGCTCGATCGCAGGCAGGCGCTGTGGGAGGTGAAGGCGCTGGGCGCTGCCGAGCCGCTGCCGCTATTCACCTGGAGCGAGACGCGTGAAGCCGCGCAGGAGCCGCTCGTCGCGCTGCCGCAGATGCGGCTCTCCGAGCACGTCGTCAACGACTACCAGACGCTGCGGCTTTCCCTCAAGGCGCACCCGATGAGCTTCCTGCGCTCGCGGTTTGCGGCCCGGCGCGTCGTTGCGTGCGATGATCTGCGCGGGATCAAGGACGGCGCCTGGGTCGCCGTGGCCGGGGTCGTGCTGGTGCGCCAGCGGCCCGGCTCAGCCAAAGGGGTCGTGTTCATGACCATCGAGGATGAGACGGGCATCGCCAATGCGGTCATCTGGGCCAAGCAGCTGGAACGTTTCCGCAAGGAGGTGATGGGCTCGCGGCTCATCGTCATTCATGGGCGCGTGCAGCGGCACGAGAACATCATCCACGTGGTCGCATCGAAGCTGGAAGACCGGAGCGACTGGCTGCAGCTGCTTTCGGCCGAGGCCGCCGACATGAAGGTTCCGGTCGCCAACGCGGACGAAGTGTTGCGTCCGGAGCCTGGGTCGGCGCGGCCGGAGAAGTTTCCTGCCGATCCCAACGCCGACAAGATGCACCCGCGGTGGGCGACGCATCCGCGGTACGCGCGCATCATCCCAAAATCACGGGACTTTCACTGAGGCTTTTAAGGTGCCGGGGCGGAGGGCAGCATGACCGTATTGGGGATGCCGTCGGCGCCCATGAACACGGCAAGGATGCGGGCGGGCCGGCTGCCGGTGTTGCGGCCATCATGCGGCCAGTCGACCGCCTCGAGAATTGCGTCGCCCTGGCGGTAGACATGGATGCCCTTCGAGCCGTAGTCGACGGTGACCTCGCCTTCGAGGATGTAGCCGAACATCGGCACGTCGTGCTGGTGCCAGCCGGTCTGCTCGCCGGGCAGCATGGTGACGATGGCCGAGGTGATTTTGGCCGGGGCCCCGGTGGGATAGGTGATCTGCTGGCCGATGATCGTCTGTCCACTGTTGAGCAGTGCGGCGACGCTGTCGCGCGTCAGGCCGCGGTCGGGTGCGGCGATCAGCAGGCCCGCGGCGCCGAGAAACCCAGCCAGAACCAAGTTGAAACGTCGCGCTCCCGACATCCGTTGCTCCTACAGTCGCCCATTGTGCTCGGCGGCATGATGGCCGAAGTTGGTGAACAACTCTCGCCCCACGGTGCCGATGGTCTCCCGCACGTTCCAACGCCTCGCAGCAATGGCTCTCGCCGCGCTTTTGTGCGCCTCGGGCGCGGGCGCGCAGCTGCTCGATCCGCGGAGCTCTCCCGAGGCGGCGACGGGATCGCAGTCGCACGAGCTCGCGACTGCCAAGACGTACATGGTGTCGGCCGCCAACGCGGTCGCAGCGGAGGCGGGGCGCGAGATGCTGCGCGCGGGCGGTTCGGCTATCGACGCCGCGATCGGGACGCAGCTGGTGCTCAACATCGTCGAGCCGCAGTCGAGCGGCATCGGCGGCGGTGCGTTCATTCTCTACTGGGACAATGCGAAATCGGAGCTGAAGGCGTTCGACGGCCGCGAGACGGCGCCGGCTTCGGCGCGGCCCGACAGGTTCCTCATCGACGGCAAGCCGATGCCGTTCAACACCGCGGTGCTTTCAGGACTTTCGGTCGGCGTGCCGGGGCTGGTGCGGCTGATGGAGGATGTGCACGGGAAGTACGGCAAGCTGCCGTGGGCGAAGCTGTTCGAGCCGGCGATCCGGCTGGCAGAGGACGGATTTGAGATCTCGCCGAGGCTGCATCTACTGCTGCGGCTGGAGAACCCGGCGGACTTCGTTCCGGCAGCACGACGCTATTTCTTCATGGGTACGGGCAGCGCGCTGCCGATCGGGTATCGCCGCACGAATCCAGAGTTCGCGGCAACGTTGCGTACGATCGCGCAAAACGGATCGGGTGCCTTCTACGAGGGGCCGATCGCGCAGGCGGTCGTCGATGCCGTCAACTCGGCGCCGACAGCGTCGGGCGGCATGACGCTGGACGACCTAAAGGCTTACGCGGTGAAGGAGCGGGCCACAGCGTGCGTCACGTATCGCGTGCACGAGGTATGCGGGATCGGGCCACCGTCGTCGGGTGGGTTGACAGTGGCGCAGACGCTGAAGCTGATCGATCCGCTCGACATCGGTAAGGGGCCTAGCGCGGCGCTGAATGCGCGAGGCGTGCATCTCATTGCCGAGGCGGAGAAACTGGCATTCGCCGATCGCAATCGCTTCATCGGTGATCCCGATTTCGTGACGGTGCCGGAGGGGTTGCTGGACGAAGCGTACCTTGCCGGGCGGCGGGCGCTGATCCGGCCCGATGCCGCGATGGACAAGCCGAAGCCGGGCGATCCGCCAGGGTTGAAGCGGCAGTCGTTCGGTGTCGATGCGACGGTCGAGCGCGCCGGGACCAGCCACATCTCGATCATCGACGCGGAAGGGAACGCGGTGTCGATGACGACGACGATCGAGGGCGCGTTCGGCTCGCACAACTGGGCGGCCGGCTTCCTGCTCAACAACGAGCTGACGGATTTCTCATTCGTGCCGGTCGATAGCGAAGGGCGGCCAGTCGCGAACGCCGTGGCACCGGGCAAACGGCCGCGTTCATCGATGGCGCCGACGATCGTGTTCGACACAAAGCGGCAGGTCGAGGCAGTGCTCGGCTCGCCCGGCGGGAGCCGCATCATCCTCTATGTGCTGAAGACGCTTGTTGCGCTCATCGATTGGGGCCTCGACCCGCAGCAGGCGGCTGACCTGATGAACTTCGGCAGTCAGGGGAGCGGGCTGGAGCTGGAGCCGGATTGGGCGGCGGTGCCGCTGGCGCTGACGCTGAAGCCACTGGGCCATCGTATCGTTCCGTCGCTGATGAACTCGGGCGTGCATATCGTTGCGCGCCGCAACGGGCGGCTGGAAGGTGCGGCGGACGCGCGCCGCGAGGGCGCGGCCCTGGGGGATTGAGCCGGCGGGCTTAGCGTGCGAGGGGTATCGCCCCTTAAGCCGTCAGACGAAACTATGCCCGCAGTAACGCGCTCCATAACCATACTCGGTGCCGGAATCCTCGGCCTCTGGCAGGCGGTGACGCTGGCGCGCGCCGGGCATCGCATGCGTCTCGTCGAGGCGAGCGCGTCGCCGTTCGCCGATTGCGCCAGCATTTACGCAGGCGTGATGCTGGCGCCGGAGCGCGAGGCCGAGTCGGCGCCAGCGAATGTGCGCAGGCTTGGGCATGAGGGCGTCGCGATGTGGCGCGATCTCTATCCTGATTTGAAAACCAACGGCGCGCTGGTGGTCGCTGGCGCGCGCGACCAGGGCGAGTTCGATCGCTTCGCGGCACGTACGGCGGGGCACAGACGACTGTCCGCCGACGAGATCGCGACCTTCGAACCTGATCTCGGGGGCAGGTTCAGCACGGCTCTCTACTTCGCCGACGAGGCGCACGCGCCGGCGCCGGCAGCGATGGGGCATCTGCTGACGCTGGCGCAGGAAGCCGGCGTCGAGATCGTATTCGGCGAGGCATCGTCGGGCGACGCAAGCGACATCGTCATCGACTGCCGCGGGATCGCATCGCGCGACAGCCTGCCGAACTTACGTGGCGTACGGGGCGAGCGCGCGCTGATCCGCACTCTGGACGTTTCGCTGCAACGCCCGGTGCAGCTGCTGCACCCGCGCATACCGCTTTACATCGTGCCGTGGGGCGAGGGGCTCTACATGGTCGGGGCGACGGTGATCGAGAGCGAGGATCGGGCGGGCGTGAGCGTGCGCTCGGCGCTGGAGCTTCTCGGCGGGGCGTATGCGGTGCATCCGGCGTTCGCGGAGGCGGAGGTCGTCGACCTCGGTGTCGGTATCCGGCCCGCCTTCCCCGACAACGTACCGAGGGCCATCGTGCGCGACGAGGGGCGTCGCATCTTCGTCAATGGCGCCTATCGGCATGGATTTCTGCTGGCACCAGTGCTCGCGCGCGCGGTGGCGCACTATATAGAGAGTGGAGGGGTCTCGGAGCTGCTGACAGGCGACGAGCCCTGAGGTTTGGCGACGAACGCCGAATGCAGTAAAGCTTCGAAATCGAAGTGAACCGTTGCTGGAGCGAAGATTGACGGCTGGAACGCGAGAGGTTGTGACGATCATGGTCAACGGCGAGCCGGTGATGACGTCGGCCGGCACGCTGGCTGAGCTCGTCGCCGAGCGCGGGCTTGCCGACGCGAAGGTGGCGACGGCGCGCAACGGCACCTTCGTAGCGGAGCGCGACCGGGCGGGGACGATGTTGTTTTTTGACGACCACATCGAGATCGTGTCGCCTCGCCACGGCGGATAAGCCCATGAACGCACCAGAGCCAACGGCGAAGGCAAAGAGTGCACTGACGCTCTACGGTGACGCGCTGCCTTCGCGCATGCTGATCGGCACGGCGCAATATCCGTCGCCGCAGGTGCTGGCGAAGGCCGTGGAAGCGTCGGGTGCCGGCATCGTGACTGTATCGCTGCGGCGCGAGCAGGCACGCGGGCGCACGGGCGAGCGGTTCCTGGAACTGATCGGCGCGCTGGGTGTGCGCGTGCTTCCGAATACGGCCGGCTGCCACACGGTGAAGGAAGCGGTAACGACGGCGCAGATGGCGCGCGAGGTTTTCGGCACCGACTGGATCAAGCTCGAAGTCATCGCTAACGACGATACGCTGCAGCCGGAGGTGTTCGGGCTGGTCGAAGCAGCGGGCATTCTCAACGCCGACGGGTTCAAGGTGCTCCCGTATACGACGGAGGATCTTTCGGTCGCCGAGCGGCTGCTGGGCTCCGGCTGCAAAGTTCTTATGCCGTGGGGCGCGCCGATCGGAACCGGCCGCGGTCTTGCCAATCCCTACGCTCTGAAGAGCATGCGTGCCTACTATCCCGGCATTCCGTTGATCGTCGATGCCGGTATCGGTGCGCCGTCGCACGCGGCGCAGGCAATGGAGTTGGGCTTCGACGGCGTGCTGCTCAACACGGCGGTTGCCAAGGCCGGCGATCCGGTGCGGATGGCGGAGGCGTTCGCGCGGGCCATCGATGCAGGGCGACTCGCGTACGAATCCGGCCTGATGGGCGTGCGGGACATGGCCGAGCCGTCGACGCCCGTCGCGGGTACGCCGTTCTTCGATCTCGACCGCTGACGGCGATGAACGGCAGCGCGCCCGATCTCTTCTATCCGATCGTGCCCGATGCCGCGTGGGTGGCACGCGTGGTGCCGCTCGGCGTCAAGACGCTGCAGCTGCGGATTAAAGGCGTGGATGCTGCGGAGGTGCGGCGGCAGATCGCCGAGAGCCTCTGCACAGCGCGGGATCACGGCTGCCAGCTCATCGTGAACGACTACTGGCGCGAGGCTATCGAGGCCGGCGCGGATTACATACATCTTGGGCAGGAAGACCTTGCCGACGCTGATCTATTGGCGATCCGCTCGGCGGGATTGCGGCTCGGCATTTCAACGCACAGCGAAGAGGAGCTTGAGATCGCGCTCGCGGTTGAGCCGGATTACGTCGCGCTCGGTCCGATCTACGAAACGAAGCTCAAGGCGATGAAATGGGAGCCGCAGGGACTGACGCGGGTCAGCGAGTGGAAGCGGCGTATCGGTGCGCTGCCGCTGGTCGCCATCGGCGGCATCACGCCGGAACGCGCGGCCGACGTTGTCGCAGCGGGCGCCGACAGCGTGGCGGTCATCACGGATTTTATGACAGCGCAAAATCCTGAAGCGCGTATCGAAATGTGGCTCAATTGGGCTGCCGAGCAGCGCGCGGGCGAAACCGCTTAGTATTCAGCCTGCGCTTGCGCGATAAGTGTTCACGGCATCAAATGCGGGCAGAGCATTCCGTTGCCGACTTCGGCGCAGGCAACCTACGCGGACTCAGATGGCGTTTCGTTTCAAACTCGGCGAGTCGTTCGAGGAAGGATTCCGGCGGATCGCGCTGGAGCAGATCGATCGTGCATCGGGCCAGCTCAATCAGCCTGGCGATCAGGCGATTGCCGTTCACGAGACGCGCAAGTCGTTGAAGCGGTTGCGGTCGCTGCTGCGATTGATGCGCCCTGCGATCGGGAAGGATGCGTTCAGAAACGAGAACGGGCAGCTGCGCGACATAGGGCTAAGCCTTTCGGGCGCGCGCGATCGGCACGTATTGCTGGAGACGGTGACCAAGCTCGACGCCACTGGCCGCCTCGGCAGGCGCGGCGCCACGGACAAGTTGCGGCAGGCAATCCTCGCAGCCAACGGCGAAGGCGAGCCGCTGTCGCTGAGGACGGCCGACGAGCGATTGGCGGAAGCGCGGCAGCGCCTTGAGACGTTGCCGGTCGTGGGCGCAGGTTTCGATGTCGTGGGCGAGGGGCTGCAGGCCTCCTATCGCGACGCGCGAAGAGCATTCCGTCGCGCCTACGAGGAACCGTCCGACGAAGCCTTCCACGAATGGCGCAAGGGTGCGCAACGGCACTGGCGGCAGATGACCCTGCTGTCGCGCGCGTGGCCGGAGTGCCTCGACGCGCGCGCGCACGAGGCACGCGAGCTGTCGCAACTTCTGGGCGATGATCACGACCTCGCAATTCTCATTGCCTTCGTTCATTCGGATGCTGCACACGGATTGCGGGGCGAGCCGGCGGCGCTGGTCGAGACGGCTACCCGCAACCGGCAGCAAGAGCTTCGCGTGGCGGCGCGACCAAGGGGCGACCGGCTCTTTGCCGAGAGCGCCAAACATCTCAGGCGCAACGTCGGCGAGGCCTGGGAAGCGGCGGTGCGGCTGAAGGAACTGGAGACGGACGAGGTTCTGTCATCACCCAAGCCGGTTCGCCGCTCGGTGACGCGACGCCGGAGCGCGCCTGCGGCCGCCAAGGGCTGATCCCGTCGCCGAAACTCGCTCGTTCGGCCGGCTATTAAGGGATCGAGAAACAGAGATACCTTGGGGCTTCGCCTCGGAGGGCCATATTGGGTATGGTTCGGCCAACAGCCAAGAAACCCGAGGTTTCCCAGCCCGTGAACGAGATCAAGCCCGCCAGCGCTTTCCAGCCCGACCCGGAATTCCGGCCCGCAGACCACCCAAAGGTCAAGTGCGGGCGCATCGGCGTGCTTCTGCTCAACCTCGGCACTCCGGACGGCACCGACTACTGGTCGATGCGGCGGTACCTCAAGGAATTCCTATCGGACGAGCGCGTCATCGAGGTGCCGCGCTGGAAGTGGTGGCCGATCCTCAACCTTATCATCTTGACGTTCCGTCCGGGCCGCAAGGGCAGGGACTACGAGACGATCTGGAACAAGGAACGCGACGAAGGTCCGCTGAAGACGATCACGCGCGCGCAGGCGGAGAAGCTTGCGGCGGCGCTGGGCGATCCGGAGCGGATCGAAGTCGATTTCGCCATGCGCTACGCCAACCCGACGACCGACAGCCGTATCCGCGCGCTGATGGAGAAGGGTTGCGACCGCATCCTGCTGGTGCCGCTCTATCCGCAATACGCGGCGGCGACGACAGCGACGGCGGCCGACCAGGCGTTCCGCACGTTGATGGCGATGCGCTGGCAGCCGGCGGTGCGCTTGGCGCCGAGCTACCACGACGATCCGGCCTACATCGAAGCGCTCGCGAGCTCGATGCGGCGCGATCTGGCGAAGCTAGACTTCACGCCTGAGATCATCATCGCGACTTTCCACGGCATGCCGCAGGCTTATCTCGAAGCGGGCGATCCCTACTACTGCCAGTGCCAGAAGACGTCGCGGCTGCTGCGCGCCAAGCTCGGCTGGCCTGAGGAAAAGTGGCTGACGACGTACCAGTCGCGCTTCGGCAACGATCCGTGGCTGCAGCCCTATACGGACGAGACGGTGAAGCGGCTCGCTGCGGAGGGCGTAAAAAAGCTCGCGCTGGTGGCGCCCGGCTTCTCGGCCGACTGCCTCGAAACACTGGAAGAGCTCAACGGCGAGAACCGGCACTACTTCGAAGGTGGCGGCGGCGAGAAGTTCGCCTACCTGCCGGCGCTCAACGACAGTCCAGAGGGCATTGCCGCTATCGAGGCCGTGGTGCGCCGCGAGTTGCAGGGCTGGCTCTGAGATACCGCAAGCCGTATTTCCGCCTTCGCGCTGTTCCATAAGTAACAGCGTGCAAACCACTATTTAACCTTATGTTTTCCTCCCCGCGCTAGTGTGCGGGAAGCGATTCCTGTCCAATCAATCAGGTCGATCCATGGAACAAGAGTTTTTCGGCCCGTTCTCGGGAGGCTTTGAAGTGTTCGGTGTGCTGCTCGTTGTCCTGGCCATCGTGATCCTGTGGTCGACGGTGAAGATCGTCCCGCAGGGTAGCAACTACACGGTCGAGAATTTTGGCCGCTATACGCGCACGCTGCAGCCTGGCCTGCACATCCTCATTCCGGTGATGGAGCGCGTCGGGCATCGCATCAACATGAAAGAACAGGTGCTCGATATTCCGAGCCAGGACGTGATCACGCGTGACAACGCCATGGTGCGGGTCAACGGCGTGACGTTCTTCCAGGTGTTGAACGCCGCCCGCGCCGCCTACGAGGTGGATGCGCTGGAGCCGTCGATCATCAACCTGACGCTGACGAATATCCGCACCGTGATGGGTTCGATGGACCTCGACGAGCTGTTGTCGAACCGCGACCAGATCAATTCGAAGCTGCTGCAAGTCGTCGATCAGGCGACGGAGGCCTGG
>CALRVN010000066.1:0-12609 GCA_943371625.1 Hyphomicrobium sp. CS1GBMeth3 | reverse complement strand
TCCCCCGCACGGGGGGAGGGAAACTAGGGGGATGATCACGAGCAGTCACTCCTGAGGCTTCGCCGACGTCGGCTTCATCGACGCGACCGTGCCCGCGCCAAACAGGAGGTCCTTGTCGTCGATATACCAGCGCTCGACTTCGACGATTTCAGGCGGCTTGCCGCTGGCGAGAAGCCATCCGTCGACGGCGAACTTCTGCTTCGACTGGCCCTCCACCAGAATGCCGGCATAGTGCGTCCACCCGCTCCAGCCCTTGCGAATGTCTTCCTTGACGTACATCGAGCCGACGACGTGATGCTTGAAGAACTTATGCCGCTCCATGATCAGCATATAGCTGGACAGGTTCGTCGCGACGTCGACGCAATCCATCTGCCCCGGATCGCCGTTGCCCTGCATGTCGTCGCCTGGCCTGTCGCCGGCGGTCCCAACCGCGGTATCCGCGCGATGACCCATCCACGCCAGCGCCTTCTTGGTCGCCTCGCGCTCTGCCTTCGGCGAGGCAGCCCCCGCCGTCATGATCTTTTTCACCTCGGCGATATCGGCGTCCGTGAATCTGAATGGTGATTGCGTCCGGCATCCGTATGAGCTGCAGACGAACACGCGATCGCCTTCGGGCATCCGCGCCTTGTACTTCTGATAGTGCACCTCGATGGGTCCGGCACCGCTGTAGGCGCAGCCGCTGAGGGTGCCGCACGCGATCACGGCAAGCATCGGGAGATAGCGCGCGCTGAAGCTTGCGCGAATATCGATTTTCTCGATCACGGGAAATCCAAGGAACCGACGCGCAGCACCAATTGCTGGTTAGCACGCACACTGAGTCGCCCAATACGCAGCTTGAGATCGAGCGCCAATCCCTGTGCAAATTGGCTTCGTGGTGCGTGCTTGCACACACGAACCGGCAAGAAAAAACCGCCCTGGCGAGGCCAGGGCGGTTCAAGTGAGAGAGATAGAAGAGTGGCGATCAGAAGTTGATCAGAGCGCCGCCCTTGACGTACTGGAAGTCGTCCGTGCCGCAACCGACGTCGAGACCGAGAGCGCCCGTCTGGACAGCGTCGCCGCAGCCAGCACCACCGATGTCAGCCGAGATGTGACGGTAGGAGATCCACAGCGACATGGCAGCCGCGTCGATTTCCTGCACAACACCCAGACCCCAGAGCTGCGAGGTAGCAGAGATGCCGGCGTTCACGATGAAGTCCGAGTTTGCGTCAGAGAACTTCTCGTACTCGCCGTAGAGAACCGTGTGACCAAGCGGGGTCCAGCGCTCACGCAGACCGCCCTTGATGTAGTACGTGTCGCCAGAAGCCCGATCCAGGCCACCTGCGGCAACCGCACCGTTCAGGCCGAGCGTCGGGAACGTCTGTCCGTTCGGATCGATGTGACCGTAAGCGCCGTACAGCCAGAGGCCGGTCGGAACGTGCTCTACGTAGGCACCGAGCTGGAAGTAGTCGACCCAGCGATCGTCACCCACTTCAGCAAAGCCCGGGCCAACGAGGACCGCGGTCTGACCGTCGAAGAAGTCCTGGCTCCACTGCGAGTAAGCGACAGCGGCTGCAAGCTTGAAGCCGTTGTATTCACCCGAGTAGCGTGCCGCGACGTCCCAGAAGTCGTCTTCACCCCAAGAGGCCGAGAACGAGAAGCCTGCAAAGGTCGGAGAGTCGTAACGAACCGAGTCACGCGGAGCGCCGAAGCAGTCGCCGCCGGCACCACCACCGCCGAAGCAGAAGCCGCCGACCTGCTGCCAGTTCAGACCGCTGATCGTGTTGGAGCCCTTATTGCGAAGCTGGAAGCCGTTGTAGTCGAACATCACCCAGTTCGCAGGAACGAGCGAGCCAGAGCCGTCGACCAGGATCGCCGCGTTATCCGAAGCGGACGACTGGAGACCGACGCCGACCTTGCCGAGGTGATCGCTCTTGATGAACCAGTACGACTGCAGCAGCTGGACTGCGTAGGCGCCGTTGGCACCCAGTGCAGAAGGATTGTGCTGCGAGAACTGGTTGATCGTGAGCGAGTCAGAGTCGTTGGCTTCCACGTGGATCACGTAGCCCGCCGACCAGCCAGGAGAAATCGTTGCCTGACCAGTGAACTTGAAGTGCGAGGCGAGCGTGGAGCCGAGGCCCGTCACGTAGACGTTCTGCTCGGAGCCGTCATCCCACCACATCACCTGCTCGCCGACCCAACCTGAGATCGTCAGCGACACCTTACGATTGCCCTTGCGGGCCGTAGTCGCCTCGAGCTCAGCGATGCGCTCCTCGAGGTCCGCGCAGCAGTTGCCACCAAGGTCGGCCGCGGATGCAGTGCCGGCGGAGAGACCGCCCGCCAGCAGGCCCGCTGCCACCAGGGCGCTAAGGCTGAATTTATTCATCTTTAGTCTCCCGTCTTCGTCTCAGCTGATGGCGGAACGCTGAACCTGATCGAACGCGAGACAAAAGAAACCGCCCTAGCAATGCGCAATGCGTATCCCTCAAGGATCGCTGCGTGCCAAGCCGGACACTGCTGTGATTCGCCGGAGTGCAACAATTAGGCAGTGCCGAATTGGTGGTGACGAATCCACGAGTGTGGCGGTGGGGCCACGAGCGGCTTCGCGGTCACGCACTCAAAAACACTGCAATCGAGGTGTTCGAGGCTGCTCTCGCAGAGCCCCGCCACCGGGCAAAAGCGCGCCCCGGTCAATGGTTTGCCGTAGGCCGCGCTATGCATGCAAACTGTGTGAATCTCACCCCGTCCTGGAAACCTGCTGAACACTGGGCGCCGGCACAAGCAGCCATGCTGCCGCTGTCACGCGCCGGCTGGGGATTGCGTGTGGATAACGCCTTGAGCGGGCTCGACGCTCCAATATCGGCGAATTCGCGCCGGGGGAGCGCCACGAGACGGTTGATGCAACTCGTCGGGGGCGCTTGCTGCATGTTGGGCAGCCGGCGACGGGCGAGCCAATATTATGTCCGCTCGCACCACATCTGATACATGCCGACGAACGACGCCGGATGACTTTCCTCGTATGCCGCCCAGTTATCGAGGGTGCCCGGCCAGGCGTCGCCCGGGAACGTCGCTTCAAAGCGCGGCCACGGAGCGTTGAAGAACCCCTTGAAACGTAAGTCGCCGCTCGCGAAGAAGTCGCGAAGCTGCGGAAGTGTGAGCCTGTGCTCCTCGACGTGCAGCAGCAAGTCGCGGAAGCCGCTCGCCGTGTAGATGTCCCGGATGCCCTCGATGCCGCTGGCCGTGGCAGCGTTGTCGAGCAGCAGGGCGCGGAAGTCGCGCAATGCCTCGTCCGAGCAGCCGGGGCCAGGGCAGGCGGCATGGGCGCGCAACGGCTCTAGGTTTCCACGCGCCAGCTCGCTGTAAAGCGCAACGAGCATGATGCCTCCGGGCGCAAGACACTTCGCCAAGCCGCGCCAGGCCCCGAGCGGATCTGCCATGTGGTGCAGCACGCCCGCACACTCGATCACGTCGAACCGGCCCGCGAAGGCTGCGAGCTGGCCCGCGTCGTTGATGTCGAGCTGGGCGAATTCAATCCCGGAAGTGCCATAATAGAGCGCCATGCGTGCGGCGTAGGCGAGACTCGGCACCGACAGGTCGATCGCGGTGATCTTGGCATTGGGGCCATAGTTGTGTGCCGCGCTGATGGCTTGGCGTCCCGTTCCGCAGCCCGCGATCAAAACTTCGAACGGCCGTCCCATGAACGCCAGCCGATCTGCCGAGAAATGGCGGCCGAGGTGCTTTTCCCACTCTCCCGGCCGCAGCGTCTGACCAAGGCTCCTCCAGCGCGGATACGGATAGAGCGAATACTGCTCGGCGACCCGTTGTGCGACCGGATCGTTGATAACACCGAGGCGCGGCATGGCTGCGGACAGCCGGCTTGCTCCACTGCCTCGTCGCAAAACTGTTTGGCGAAGTCGCGCACGATCTGCGGCTTGATGCGCGAGACGGTGCTCGCCGGATCTAGAATTTCCCCCGGCGCCGCATAGAGAGCATTGAGGATAAAGCGCACGCCCTGCGCTGGCTGCCCTGCAAGGAGTGCCGCGACATCGACGGGATGCGCGTCGAGGTAGGCGCGTTCCTCCGCGCTCACCGGCCAGACGTATTCGTTGAACCAGCATTGATTGGCGAGCGAGGACGCGAACGCCAGCAGCGCGCGATCCTCGAAAGCTTCCGGAGGCGTTTCAACCAGCAGCACGTGTCGCAGCGCCGTCAGCAGCCGCTCGAGGTCAGGGTGGCGAATAACGGTGTCGCGTAGCGCCTTCTGCAACAGCTCGTCGCGTAAAAGCGGTCCGGCACCTTTGCGGCACTGCTGGCGTGCAGCAGCAAGCCAGCCATCGCGCCGCCCGGCGGCAAGAGCGTCGGCGAGCGGCGCCCGCTGCGCCAGGTAATAGATGGTCGCCTCGGCAACTTGATCGCGATTGCAAAAGTCGTGATCGAGCGCTGCCTTCAGCCCCAGAGGATTGAACGGCACATTGGCCGGCGGGCCGCCGCGCGCGATGAGCCCGCTGAGCCGCCGCGCCGCGTCCGCCATCTTCGCATCGACGCGCAGCGCTTCGGTGTAGTGCGCGGCTGCCTCGGCGATCTCGCCGTGGCCCTCGCTCAGCAACGCCAGCTGGCAATGGACGAGCGCGTTGGAATTGCACGGCAGCGCGCTGAAAGCACTGGTGTGCCGTTTCGAGGGCGCCCTCCGCGATGGCCTTCGCGCCCCACTCGCGCCAGTCCGTGACTGGCTTCGCACCGCTACGCTTGCCATGAGCCAGTCCCATCGGAGAGCAGTAGGCCATCATCTTGGTCGCGACCATGGGCCTGAAAAGGCTCCCCCGCGCCGAGGCATGATTAGGGCCACGCGCACCCGCGGGCCTGGAAGCCACGGGACGCCGCGCTTTCCGCTGAGCGAACTGCTATCGAACGGGCCGGCGCGTGCGCGCCGGCATTGAGAGGCCCAAAAGTCGAAAACCGCCCCCTTTCGGGAGCGGTTTCCAATTTCTGTAGTCAAGTCAGGCGCTTAGAAGTTGATGAGTGCGCCGGCCTTGATGTACTGGAAGTCTTCGTAGCCTACGAAGCCAGCGCTCGGCGTGTTGTCGTCATAGCTGAGGTGACGATAGGACAGCCAGAGCGACATGGCAGCTGCGTCGATCTCCTGAACAACACCGATGCCCCAGAGGTCGAACGAGCTGTCCGTCGGAACGCCGATGAAGGGGTTACCGCCGCCGTTGCTCGTGTCCTGGACGAACGCGCCGGAGGACTCGTTGTTCTCGTACTCACCGTAGAGAACCGTGTGACCCAGCGGCGTCCAACGCTCACGCAGACCAGCCTTCACGTAATACGTGTCGGAGTCGCCGGTGGCGAGGTCGTACTGCGCGTTGCCGTAGGCGCCGTAGACGAAGATGCCCGTCGGCACGTGCTCGAGGTAGGCACCAACCTGGAAATACTGGAAGGTGTCGCTGATCACGCCGAAGGACTCGTCGCTCAGCTCGTTGTAGGCAGCAGCTGCTGCGAACTTGAAGCCGGCATGCTCACCCGCGTAACGAGCAGCAACGTCCCACATGTCGTCTTCGCCCCAAGAGGCCGACACCGAGAAGCCACCGAAGGTCGGCGAGTCGTAACGGACAACGTTCTGCGTGCCGCCGTTGCAGTCGCCGATCGCGCCGCCGCCTTTGCAGCCGCCGATGCCGCCCCACGTTGCGCGGGGAAGAGCAGCGCTGCCACCGGCGAGCGTGCCGTCCTTCGAACGAAGCGTGAAGTTGTTGTAGTCGAACGCGACCCAGTTGGCGGGAACGAGCGAGCCCGAGCCGTCGACGAGGATGGCGGTGTTGTCCGATGCCTGCGACTGCAGACCGACGCTCACCTTACCGAGGTTGTCGCTCTTGATGAACCAGAACGACTGCAGCAGGCCCAGACCCTCGCTGGCAGCGCCCTTAGTGGCACCCCAGTCCTGATTGAGCGCCAGCGAGTTGCCGTTTCGGGCTTCGATGTGCAGCACGTAGCCAGCGTACCAGCCTGGAGAGATCGTTGCCTGGCCGGTGAACTTGAAGTGCGAAGACAGCGTCGCGCCGATGTCGCCGACGTACACGTTCTCTTCGAAGCCGTCATCCCAACCGACAACCTGCTGAGCAACCCAGCCCGAGATCGTCAGCGAAACTTTGCGATTGCCCTTGCGAGCGGTGGTGGCTTCGAGTTCTGCAATGCGCTCCTCGAGATCGGCGCAGCAGTTACCCCCCAAATCCGCGGCGGAGGCGCTTCCGGCGGAAAGACCGCCAGCCAGCAGGCCTGCTGCCACCAGGGCACACAAACTATACTTTCTCATTGACCTACTCCCGTCTGCTTACTTTTTGATGGCGACGCCACGCACAAGTGCCGCCTACTCCCAACAAACTCGACGCAACTTCTTCTCACTTGCACGGCGGCAGCCCTGCGACCGAATCACCGCTCAGGGCAAAAGATTAAGCAGAGATTGATTGCCCAGGAAACAGAACAACTGCGCAAGGCCGCGGAATCCCCCCTTGTTGTGTCTCACTTGCAACGATGCGCATTCTGGCCACAAACGTCTGTGGGCGCACGCAATTTTGGCCGTTTCGCATCGATTTACGACCCCACTTATCCCCAGAGCCAGCGATGGTATGTGAGTTCAGCAACGCTTTCGACGTGCGCCTTGAAGGACGAATGGCGCTCAACCGGGGTTGCTCTGCCGGTTCTTGCGCGTCTGGATAAACTCGCGCGACAGCAGCGCCAGCAGGATGACGACGAACGCCATGCTGTGGGTGACGAGGACCATCGCCGGGCGATCCGCGAAGCTCTGGCCGACGAAATGCTGGAAGAACTCCGGCTGGAACCGGCTCGCGTCCCCGTAAAGCGCCCGATACTGATCCATTGTGGCGTCGAGCAGCATGTAGGTGTTGGCCAGCGCCTTGCCGTTGATCCATTCGAACAGGGCGATGCCGGCCAGCGCCAGGAAGCGGGCGATGATGTTGAGGCTCTCGACCGCCTCGTCATAGATGAAGAGCAGCGCGAAGATCGCGATATGGGCGGTAACGAAGAACTGCCACAGAAAATCGACCTGTGACCGGATCGAAAGGATCGCCTCTATAAGCGTCGCTTCCTGGATCATGACGGTCTATCCCCCCGCGATGCCACCTTCAGGCAGCTATCGCCACGCAACTGACTGACAAAGTCGACGAACCGGCCTACGGGCATCCCCCGGGGAACCCGAAAGCCGCTGCACCTTTGCGGCCGGAATATGCAGTCATTATGACCGCCCCCGCCAAGCCGCCTGACGCCGCAGGCGGAGGCTTCGTGGCGCCGCTGGCGGCCGAGCCTCCGTGCCTCCCCCAGGCGGCTGGGCCGCCGTGACGCCCCAAGCACCACCCGAAATGAATTTTCGATTTCCTCCGGCCTGTCATGCGCTTGCCCAAATCGTTGGGCTACATTATTCTGCTGCAGCGCAACAATAGGCGCCGAACGATCGTTTTCGCTTCCTCCGGGGGACACGGCAGAGATGCCATGTTTGGAGCGGCGCGCCGGTCGAAAGTTGTTTCGGAAGGAAACTCCGTACAAGGTTGTTAATCCGCTGCAAAGAAGGCTCGCCCCAAGGCTTCCTTGGTCGAGGTTTCGGCAGTGGCGGATCCAAGTGCGCGAGCCAACGCCGACAAGGGCGCCACAGTCACGGAAAGCAGAAGAATATAAATGGATGCGACCCGGCCGGATCGGCGATCGGTCCTCTTAACGGCAGGTGCCTTTGCGATGCTCGGCATCGACCTGCGGTCGGGGGATGTCGCAAGCGCGTTGGCGGAGCCCGTGACGGACGCGACGACCGCGTTCGATCCCCGTCTCGTGCAGAATCTCGCTCAGGAGCTTTCGAAGAGTGAGTTCGCTAGCCCGACGCTGGCGATGCCGGATTCTTTCAAGCAGCTCTCCTACGATCAGTTCCGTGATGTGCGCTTCCGCACCGACCAGGCGATCTGGCGCGGCGACAAGACCGATTTCGAACTGCAGCTCCTGCCGATGGGCTGGCTCTACAATACGCCGGTCGAGATCTGGCTCGTCGATGGCGCGTCTGCACGTCGCCTCAAGGCAGACAGCAATCTCTTTTCCATCGGACCGCTGATCAAGGATGCCGAGCCCGGCGCGCCCTACGGCTTCTCCGGCTTTCGCGTGCATGGCCCGATCAACCGCCCCGACTACTTCGACGAGTACATCGTCTTCCAGGGCGCGAGCTATTTCCGCGCTGTCGGCCGCGGCCAGCTCTACGGTCTCTCTGCGCGCGGTCTTGCCATCAACACGGCGCGTCCGGGCGGTGAGGAGTTCCCACTCTTCCGCGCTTTCTGGATCGAGCGTCCCGCGCAGGGCGCACGTTCAATCGTTATTCACGCATTGCTCGATAGTGTCTCGACGACGGGTGCCTACCGCTTCGAGGTGACGCCCGGCGAAGCGACGACCGTCGACGTCGACGCAACACTCTATCCTCGTCGCGCTCTTACCCACGTCGGCCTCGGGCCGCTCACCAGCATGTACCTCCACGGCCCCGGCCATCACCGCATCGACGATGACTTCCGCCCCGCTGTCCACGACAGCGACGGTCTCGCTATCTTCAATGGCAACAGCGAGTGCCTGTGGCGGCCGCTCACCAATCCGCGCACGCTTCAGGCGAGCGCTTTCCTCGACAAGAACGTCAAGGGCTTCGGCCTTTGCCAGCGTGCGCGCTCGTTTCATTCCTATGAGGATCTCGAAGCCCGCTACGAGAAGCGGCCGAGCCTGTGGATCGAGCCAAAGGGCACGTGGGGCTCGGGCTACGTCGAGCTCATCGAGATTCCGACCACCGTCGAGATCCACGACAACATCGCCGCGTACTGGAAGCCCGCAACCGGACCGGCCGTCGGTACGCCCTTCAACTTCGGCTACCGAATGTATTGGACCGACGCTCTGCCTATCGGCTGGGCAGGTGCCCAGACGGCGGCGACGCGCGTCGGCCGCGGCCAGCGCGACGGCACCACGAAATTCGTCGTCGACTTCTCTGGCCCGGCGGTCACGCCCGTTCGTCAGTTGCCCGTCGCGGTCGTCACCGCCAACCCTGGAACGGTCTCCGAGATCTCCGTGCATGAAAATCCGGAGTCCAATGGAGTGCGTGTGAGTTTTGACCTCGATCCGGGTGGAACCGAACTCTCCGAACTTCGTTTGGTGTTGAAGCTCGGCGATCAGCAGATTTCCGAGACATGGCTCTATCGATGGACAAAGTCATGAGCGACCTGAATGTGGCCGGCCATAAGATCGGTCGCATCCCTGACGCCAGCAGCCCAGAGCTGCTGCCGGCGGAGGTTCCGCTCGAAATGCCGGACCAGGACTTCAAAGCCAGGGGTGCAAAGCCGCGCCGTCGACCGGGCAATTGGATCCCCCGCGCAGCCGTGTTTACCGGTGCCGGGCTGCTGACCAGTGCATTCGCCTATGAGCTTTACGGCGTGCTCGCGGTCGAGCAGGCGACGCCGCTGCAGGTCCTCTTCCTCGTTCTGTCGACGATCGCATTCGGGTGGATCGCCCTCGGCTCGCTCAACGCGGCGCTGGGCTTCATCCCCCTGTTCGGCGGCGAGAAGGCCGACACCATCGACCTGCCGCTTCCCGGCACGACGCTAACCACCCGCACCGCGCTCCTGTTCCCCGTCTACCACGAGGAGCCGGCCCGCATCGCCGGAACGATCCAGGCGATCGCGCTCGAGCTGCAGTCGATGGACGCGGCTGGCGCCTTTGACGTCTTTATTCTGTCCGACACGCGCGATGAGCGCGAGGGTGCCGCCGAGGAGAGCGCCTACCGCGCCCTTCGCCACCGCCTGAAGGACATCGTCCCCGTCCACTATCGCCGTCGCCGCGAGAATCACGCGCGCAAGTCCGGCAACATCAAAGACTGGGTCCGCCGTTTCGGTGGCGCCTACGAGAATTTCGTCATTCTCGACGGCGACAGCGTCATGTCCGGCACCACCCTGGTTCGCCTCGCCCTCGCCATGCAGCGCGACGAGACGGCCGGCCTCATCCAGACCGTGCCGCGCCTGACCGGCGCGACGACGCTCCTCCAGTACCTCACGCAGTTTGCTTCCAACGTTTATGGACCGCTCGTCGCCGCCGGCCTCGCCGTGTGGCACCGCGACCAGGGCAACTACTGGGGCCACAACGCCATCATCCGGACGATTGCCTTTGCAACGGCCGCCGGCCTGCCGACGCTGCCCGGCCGCGCGCCTTTCGGCGGCGACATCCAGAGCCACGACTTCGTCGAGGCGGTGCTGCTCGCCAAGGCCGACTGGGGCGTTCACATGGTCCCGACCGTTGAAGGCTCTTACGAAGGTCAGCCGCCGACGCTGCCGGACGTCATTGCGCGCGACCGGCGCTGGGCGCAGGGCAACCTGCAGCACCTCGGCATCGTGTTCTCGTCCAACATCACGACCATGGGCCGCCTGCACCTTCTGATGGGCGCCACGTCCTACCTCATGTCGCTGATCTGGGCGTCCTCGCTCGTCATCGGCATCATCCTCGCCCTGCAGGGCCAGCAGATGATCCCGAGCTACTTTATCGACGAGAAGACCCTGTTCCCCGTCTGGCCGGTCACCGACCCGGGCGCAGCCTTGCGGCTGTTCTTTGCCACCATGCTGATCGTGCTGATGCCGAAGTTCTTGGGGCTCGCCCTCGAGATCAAGCGCGCGCGTCATGCCCGTGAGCAGCTCGGCGCCACCCGCGCGGTCTTCGGCGTCATCACCGAGACGCTGTTCTCGATCTTGCTGTCGCCGATCCTCATGGTCACCCAGACGGCAGCCGTGTTCCAGGTGCTGTTCGGTCTCGACTCCGGCTGGCGCGCGCAGAGCCGCGATGGCAACGGCATCTCGTTCTCGGACGCCGTCCGCTACCACCGCTGGCACATGCTGATCGGCGTGCTGACGGCGGTCGTCTGCTGGGAGGCTTCGCCGCTGGTCCTCGCCTGGATGTCGCCGGTCATCGTCGGCCTCATCCTCGCCGCACCGCTGAGCTGGCTCACCTCGCGCAGAGCCTCGCGTTCGCTGCGCACTTTGCTGTCGACCCGTGACGGCCGCTCGCCGCCGGCCATCGTCGAGAGCGCACGCAAGGCGACAGGCGAGTGGGCCGACCACATCGCCCTCCGCGCCCTCGAGGCCTCGAACGTCGTCGAGATCCGCGCCGCCTAGTCGAATTGGCCTCGGACGCGACGACCATCGCCTCCAGCCTTCCCCGCCTTGCTAAACCCACGGCTGCCGGCTCTCTTGGCCGCGCAGCGGCAAGGCGCCAAGGGCGCCCGGCGCGAGCGCCGGCCATCAGCTCGCTCTGCATTGGCCGCAAGCAAAGCTTGGCGCCACTCGTGTCAGCCTGAACTAATTCTTCTCGCCCACCGCAGCGCTGGCGTTCTTGCGGAACGCTTCCGCCAGCATGTCGCGCGCCCGCACCGGCGGCGCCGAGATGAACGGCAGCGGCCGGCACACCTCCACGGCAGCGGCACCGACACGCGCCGTCAACGCACCGTTGAACGCGCCTTCGCCCAGCCGCCGCGACAGTCGCCGCAGGATGTCCTGTCCCAGGAACTGACCCAGCAGGTCATCCGTCAGTGCAACACCCCCGGTAGCGAGAATGTGCCCCACCACGAGCCGCGCCAGGCGCAGCGCGCCGAGCGGCCCGGGCCGGCCGCCATACAACCCGGCGATGGCGCGCAGCATCCGCAAATTCTCGATCAGCACGTAGAGCATGGCGATCCAAGCCATCGGGCTGATCGCCGTCACCATGCCGATGCGCTTCGCCGCCGCCAGCACCGTCCGCCGCACTTCCTGATCGAGCGGCATGACGAGCTCTCGGTCGGCAAGCGCAAGCAGCTCGCCCGGATCGAGAACGGCGCGCTCGTGCTCGGAGAACCGTGCCATCTGCCAGCGCAAATCGGCACGCCCGCCGAGCATGCTCTTGAGATGCCGCACCGCGCGGCGTTCGCTCTTGGCGTCGTTGGTGTCGATGGCGTGCGTCACGGCCTGCCTCAGCGAGGTGAGGCGCCTCAGCCGCACGAAGCCGTAAAGCTCGCGCAGGATTAGCACCACCGTCGACACGCCGACGAGGCATAAGAGCCCGAACGCCAGCCAGCCGACCCAGTCCTGCCGCTCGACCGCGACCTGAACGTAGCGCGTGAACCACAACACGGTGGAGAGCGCGACGAGGCCGACGACGCCGGACAGCAGCATCGAGCCCCAGCGGATGCCGCGCGAAAGATCCGCCGCGGTCGGCCGCACCGTCGAACGCGACGCCTGTCGCCGCCGCCGCGCCGACAGCGGTCCCGTTTCTTCGGCAGCGGGAATCTCGGCCGCCTCCGCGGCGGTTGCCCGCAGCGCCGGATCGTCGGTCGCGAAGGCGCGTGGACGCCGGATGTCGTTGTCCGTTGTCATGCCAGCCAATCCGAAAGAAGGAAATCGAGCGCGCGGTCGAGGCGGATATGCGGCAGCGGCGGCGCCTCGCCGTCGACGCCGGGAGCCTTGAGCCGCGGCGGCCTGAAGCGCACGAAGTGCAACCCGACCGGCGCCGCGCCCGGCTTCAGCGCATCGCGTGCGTTGGCCGGCAGATCGCCCGGGAACACCGCCGCCTCCGTCTTGCCGTCGAACACCTTGCCGC
>CALRVN010000065.1:0-12670 GCA_943371625.1 Hyphomicrobium sp. CS1GBMeth3 | reverse complement strand
GAACTATGGCGCGACATACGCAGCGGACGGTTGACCTGGGACACCCTGGCGTAACTGCCACGAGACAAGACAAGCTGGAGCAAACGCACATGCCGTACATCGATCCGCACACGCACATGATTTCCCGCACCACCGACGACTACGAGGCGATGGCGGCGAACGGCATCGTCGCCGTGATCGAGCCGGCGTTCTGGATCGGTCAGGCGCGCACCAACGTCGGCAGCTATCGCGACTACCTCTCGCACATCCTCGGCTTCGAGCGCTTTCGCGCCAGCCAGTTCGGCATCCAGCACTATTGCTGCATCGGCCTCAACTCCAAGGAGGCGAACAACGAGGCGCTGGCGGAGGAGGTGATGGCCATCCTGCCCGGCTTTGCCACCAAGGAAGGCGTCGTCGCCATCGGCGAGATCGGCTTCGATGAGCAGACGGCGCTGGAGGAGAAGTATTTCCGACTGCAGCTCGACCTCGCCCGCGACCTCGACCTGCCGGTGATGATCCACACGCCGCATCGCGACAAGAAGCGCGGCGCGTCGCGCTCGATGGACATCATCATCGAGCACAAGCTGTCGCCCAACCGCGTCGTGATCGATCACGTCAACGAGGAGACGGTGCGCGAGGTGACCGAGCGCGGCTTCTGGGCGGCGTTCTCGATCTATCCGCACTCGAAGATGACCGCCCCGCGCATGTGCGAGATCGTGCGCAACTATGGCGCCGAGCGGCTGATGGTCGATTCCGCGTGCGACTGGGGCATCTCTGATCCGCTATCGGTGCCAAAGACGGCGATGCTGCTTGCGGAGCAGGGCGTCTCTGCGGAGGACGTGCAGCGCGTCACCTATGGCAACGCCCTGGCGGCTTACGGCCAGAGCGGGCAGATGCGCGAAGCCGACTGGGCCAAGGCCGACGTCGACCAGCGCGAGCTGTATCACGGCAACAGCCTGCTGCGCGGGGGACAGAACCCGCGCGTCGAACCGTCCAGCAATTGATCGAAGGGATCAGCCATGGCACGCGATGAAATCCCGACGGATGCGAGCAGCAACGATGTGGCGCTCGCGCGTGTGGTGGCGCAGTTCGCGGCCGATAGCGGGACGATCCACTTCCTCGGCGGTGATGGGTTGCTGCACCTCGCTGCGGTCACGCCGGGCATGCCGGACGTTGTGCTGGCGACGATAAGATCGATACCTGTCGGCAAAGGCATGGCAGGTCTGGCGGTCGAGCGGCGCGCGCCCGTCGATGCCTGCAATATCCAAACGGACGCGAGCGGTGATGTGCGTCCCGGTGCGCGGGCCACCGGGTTGGCCGGCGCCATTGTCGTTCCGATCTTCAAGGGCGGTGAGGTCGTCGGCGCATTGGGCATCGCCAATCGCGCGGAGCGCACATTTACCGACGCCGAGATCGAGCAGCTCGTGGAGGTGGGCCGGGAGCTTGCTGTCCGGCTGCCGCGCGCCAACTGACGGCCCGGCCTCCTCCGATCGCTAGTCCTTCGCGCGTCGCGCAGCCGCCTGCTGCGTGGTGGAAGGGTCGCAGGGATATATCTCGTCGACGATGCGCACGATGACATCGTCGACATCGGCCTCGGCATCGCCAAACCTCGCCGCGGAAATCCTGACGCGGACCCGTTCCAACAGCGACACCGGGATAACGTTGCTCAACATGGCGCCGAAGCTGGCCGGCAGGCAGATACGCCGGTGGGTGCCCTTGTCCAGGTCGACGAGCCGCGTTTCGATGCGGTTGAAGCAATGGCCGAGTTGCTCGGCGCTGCATAGCGCGGCGAACTGGTAGACGGTCTCGGCCCGCGCCGACGGCGCGAGCAGGAGTGCGCCCATCGCTATCAGGATCATTCGCCTCATCGCCGCCCACTCCGCTCGCCAGTGGAGGATTGTGCGTCGCATCATAGCGAAGTCCAGGCAATTGGGCCATTCGTTGCGTTGGGGAGACGCGGCCTAGACATGTTCGCGCGCAAGATCGCTCATATCGAGCATCCGGCGTCTGTCGCTGCCGTGGGGGTGGTATCGGTCGAGCGTGTGCCATCCGGTACATCGGGCATGATCTTGCCCATTTCCATCGCCTGGCTCGCTGGGACTTCCTGGATGCCGATGACGATCTCATCGTTCGGCGCGTGGGTTGCGCTCTGTAGCAACTCCCAAATTTCCGCCAGCAATCCGCGCTTGAAGTCCGGGGTGTGGCCGGTGCGGATGAGAAGGGTCGCGGCGACCGTTGCGGCGGGCTGGCCGGCCGTGAAGCCGTTCCCGGGTGCGTAATCTTGGAAGATAATATGGACCCAGTTCTTGGGGACGCCCGCACAACGCGCGTGCAACGTTGTCAGTTTATCGGCGAGGTCGGCCTTAGCGGCACTCGTCAGTGCTCCCGCCTGCGTGGTGACTGTATACAGCGGCATCGATACGCTCCTTGGTCAGCGCGCGATAGAGCGCTGAGAACCGATCGCCGCCGGCAATCGGTTCTGAGGCCATCTCAAACGTACGCCTTCTGCGTCTTCGCCTTTTGCGGAGCCGCAAGGTAGTCCTTCAGGATCTTCAGATCCGTGACGGAATAGGCGAGTCCGAGCCGAAAGCCGCGTCCGACACGTACTGGAGCGATCGCATGCATGTCCTCGCCCGCGACCTCGGGGATGCTGAGTTCGGCCGACCCGGACCAGACATCGACGAGGGCTGCATCGTCTTCGAGCGACAGCGTGAGCTGATCGACGGCCGCCTTATTCTGATTGCCGGCCGTTAGTTGAGGGAAGTAACGACGGATGACAATCGGGCGATTGAAGACCGTTGTCGGATCCTCAAGCTTCTCGCCCAATTGCACGCGTGCCGTTGCGAGCCGCTCGCCGTGAGCTGAAACGCTAGCACCGAAGCGGCTTCCTTTGGCGAGAGGTGCAGCGGCTAGGCTCGGCGCCGCGAAGCTGCGTGTCTGGAAGACGCTACCGAGCTTCTTGGGGAAGCCCTGCGCCCAGCCGCGCGAAAGAGCGGCGTCGTTGTCGACGAAAATATACGGGCAGTAATTGATCGGCTTGCCTTCGAAGACGGCCTCCACCGCCGCAAAGGCCTCGCGATATTGGTAGCGTGCCGGGTCGGTAAGCTCGTCGTTCGAGCCGGTGAACTGCCAATCGAGAAACCAGAAGAATGCGCGTCCGTTGGAGTTTGGATCGGGATCTACGCCGGGAGGCAGGAGCGCCGCGATCGCCTTTGGATCTGCCCAGTATTCGACGACTGTGCAATCGCTCGAGTAATGCCACGGCGGCGGCGGGGTCAGAGAAGATTGTCCCTGCGGTGTGAGGGGGACTGAATATCCTTTAAGCATGTTCGTATTCCTTCAATCCGACGTTGCTGCATTCGAAACGGGCCTATCGATTGCCGTTCGCCGCTAGATCTCACGGCAAGCGTGTCGGATAGCAACGCGATGAAGTGTGAATAGTCCTTTATCGGCAGCGGAAGGATAAACTGCGAAGCAATCACGCGGTGTCTTGGTATCGCATCCGAGACCATACGCACTCAGTCCTTGCCCATGGGTTCTACGCGTCGTTCTGCCCAGGCCCGTCGGCAAGCTCGTGACGTCCAAAGGACGGCGGTGTGACTTCTAAGGAGGAGATGCCGCACGGCTTAATAGCCGGCCGGTACCAACCGGCACGAGTCGAACGACGACCTGATCCCCGGCTGCGACCGATGTCAGGCCCGGAACAGATAGGTAGGGAGTGGTCGGGCCCTACTCGGTTGCGAAGCTCGACGTACATGGAATTCACAGTAGGAATGCCCCGCCATCTTCGGCTTGCCGCAGTAGTGGAAATCGGGGAGCTGCGGATCGCCCGTCGGCCAGCGGCAGTGATGGGGAAGAAGCATCTCCATCGTTTTTCGCTCCTTGAGCGGGATGACGATGTCGTCCAGCGAGAGTGGCCGTGGTGGGGTTTTGAATGTTTCCATCTGCGATCGTAGCACGTATCGGGCGCGGCAGTCGGCAACGGGGCAAAGAATGCCCCGTCGCCGGCAATTTTAAAGCCCGATCCAGACGCCACTGCGCCAGTAACCGTGGCCTTCGTGCTCGCGGAAGCGATAGTTCGTGCGTTCGTGATCACCCCACTTCCAACTATCGGGGTGAATATGGAGCTTCAGCTCCGGCTTGTAATCGTGCCGCTTGACGTGCCAGCAGTCCCCATCGTCATTGCAAACGATCTCGGCCGAGGCCGCGGTTGCGGTGAGTGCAAGCGCCGCGGCGCAGGCGAGGAGCGTCTTCGTGAGGGTGGTCATCACTTGGCTTTGTCCTGGCTCTTTCCGTGGGCGGTCTTCGAACTCTCGCCGGCCTTGCGGGAGGAGTCGTTGGCCTTCTCAGACAGACCGTGAGCCGTCTTGTGATCGTCCTTGCCGTGGGCTTCGGCGGCATGGCGGTGCGACTTGGCGGCCTCGTCGTGGTGATTAGCGGCCTGCGTGTGGGCGTCGCGGGGCATGTTCGTCTCCTGTTGTGATTGCCAGGCCCTTTGACCTGGGTCTGGCCAACTTTGCGGAGAGAGATGCGTTCCGCCGCTTACGGCGAAGTAAGGTTGGCGGGGTGGGGTGGGGGCAGTTGCTGCTCGAGCCTTACGGCGAGCCAACGTTAGAGGCAGTGATTGGAATGGGCGGTCCGTGCGGCCCGGGACTAGGCTGGTGCATCAGGCCTACCAACTAATCCTCCCGATCTGGTCAGCTATAATTTTAGCCCTTGACGCTGCGTTATTGTAAGTGCCGTTTAGGTTCTCTTCAACTCGGTCTCGGTTTGCGCCGGTGATTTCTGGATTGAAAGTAAGCTCGAAATAGAACCGGGATTGATTTACCTCCTCGTTGAACATGGAAAGACCTGCGCGGACTTGCAGAAGCTGTGCTTGAAGTTCCACATTGAAGGACGAAAGGTGCCGTAGGCTCTCATCGAGTAGTGGAGCGGCGTAGGTTTTCATACTTAGGCCCACCTGGGGGTCCTTGGCGCCAAGCTGTGATGCCGCGGTGATCTCTGCATCCGATAGAGACGAAAGTCTGGCCACGACCTTGAATAGGTTTTCCGATTTTAGAGCCCCGTTATATCGTGAAACGGTCGAATTTATCCATTCGAGGGTTTCCTTGTTTAGCGTTCCATATTTGCCTTTAACCATATAAACAACGATTGTTAGGAGGTATCGTAGTTCCTGTAGCTCTGTCTTTAGTGCCTTTTGCACCTTGGTGCTTTCTTGGTGCTGGGTAACAATATGGACGATGAGCGGGCTAAACACGCCTAGCGCCCAGCCGATTAATAGGAATGCAATCTGCTCTTGCATGTGAGAAACCCCTTGGGCAATGCGTGATAAGAAATGCCAGCAGCGAGGTTCACACTGCCGGTTTTACTGCCCCAGTATCGTTGTATTTTTCCAACCTTAGGACCTCCGGCTGCTCGGAGTGCGTCGTGAAGGTAGGTTGAGGGAATGCGGGAACCGCTTTTGTCCTCAGGTCTTCTAGGATCAAGTTCAGGTAAGCCGTAAGCAAGGCAAGCTGCAGGAAGTGCATTGGTAGCTCTCCGATGTGGCCGAATCGGGCAGCTACTAGACTCGGAGGTGGGCGTCTAGGGTCGGTTCTGGCGCCTAGGGGTACGCAAATAGGCGGAATTTCTGCCCGTTGTTTTGAGGGTGTAATTCACTAAGGGCATGGCCCCTCCCCGGCCCCGTTGGTCCACCTTTTAAAAGCTTCTCCAGCACAGGGGGAAAAGAGGCGAGCCTTCTCTTACAGTGTGGCCCCACGTACGGGGAGAGCAGCCTTCCATCCGTGAGGCGTCGTGCAGAGAGAAGCGGAGCGCCCATGAATAACGGTCGTGTATAGCGAAACCATACACAGGCCATACACGGCAGCCTCAGTGTTACTGTATAACACTTGGGATAATCTAAGAAAGATAATGATTTCAGGGGTTTGTTTGGTGCCGGCTACAGGATTTGAACCTGTGACCCCCTGATTACAAATCAGGTGCTCTACCAACTGAGCTAAGCCGGCAATCGCGGTGCGGTCCGCCTTATACAGCGTGTCGCGGCCCGAGGCCAACAGCGCCGCTGACCCGCCTTGGGGCGGCGGTTAGGCCTTCCTTATCCATATCCTGGCACGATGAACGCAGTTGCGTCGAGTTCATCAAGTCGAGGGTATTGCGCATGCGTTTTCGTTCGTTGTTTGCCGTCGTCAGCCTGGCCGTCGTGATCGGCTTTGCTGCGTCGGCGCCGGCTCATGCTGAGTGGTGCCGGGCTCCGAGAGGCCAGATGTGCGGACCAGCGCCCGTCAGCCACTTCATCTACTACCCGCGCTATTCGAACGTCTATTACTGGGCGACGCTCGTCCCTTATCCGGGCGCCTACCCGTACATGCCGCGCGGCTATTACGATCGTTACTACCGGCCGTATGGGCAGTACGCGCGTCGCTTCTGGCAGCCGCGTCGTGCACGTGCGGTTGCGGCCGCCTATCCGGTCGCTGCGGTTCCGGCGCCGGCACCGGTTCCGGTCGGTTGCTGTGAAGGCGGCGTGATCAAGTAGCTCGCCGCCATGCAGTGCCAATGCGTTTTGCGTAGCGCCGCGTTCACGTGGCGAGGTTTTGCTTAGGGAGAGGAACTGGGCAGTCGCCGGGTTTCTCTCCCTCTCTCTCTTTAGCCGATGGGCCGCTCAGTCGGCGTGGTGGCGCGTGCGCTTCCAGGCGGCATGATGCAGGCTGATCGCCGCGGCATTCGATACATTGAGGCTGCCAATGGGGCCGCTGGTCGCGATACGCACCAGGCGGTCGCAACTGTTGCGCGTCAGTTCGCGCAGGCCCTTGCCCTCGGCGCCGAGCACGAACGCGATGCGCTCCTTCAGCGGCTGCTCCTCGATGAGATGCTCGGCTTCGCCGTCGAGCCCGAGGACGGTGCAAGCGTGCTCCTTTAATTCCGCGATGGCGCGCGAAAGATTGGTGACGAGCGCGATTGGGACGAGTTCGAGCGCGCCGGATGCGGACTTCGCCAGCGTGCCGTCGAGCGGTGGGCTGTTACGGCGGGTCATGACGAGGCCGGCGGCGCCGAACACGGCGGCGGAGCGCAGGATGGCGCCGACGTTGTGGGGATCGGTCACCTGGTCGAGGACGACGAGGGGGCCGGCGTCGGCGCGGGCGGCGAGCGTGGGGATGTCCGGCTCATCGAGCGGCTCGGTTTCCAGCATCACGCCCTGGTGGACGGTATCTTCGCCGAGCATGCGGTCGAGGTCGCGGGGGCTGACGCGCTCGGGTGTGGCGTGACGCGCGGAGACGGCCGCGGCGAGGCGATTCTCGGCGTTCTCAGTCATCAGCAACTTGAGGACGGGACGGTTGGCGTTGCGCAGCGCCGCCTCGACGGCGTGAACGCCATAAAGCTGCACGCGGCCTTCGGGCGCTCCACCGCGCGGTTGCCGGTCCTGGCGCCAGTCACGACGGCCGCCGCCCCCATGGCCGGAACCGTGAGACGGGCGGCCTTGAGATGCGCGCGGGCCGCGGTTGTGGCGAGGCGATGTCGGCTTCATTTGGCGGGCTCGGGGAGGGTTCGGGGGAGGGGGAAATTTCGCGTCCGACAGCGGCATTACGGGCGCCCGTCAGCCGGCCGGCACAGGTGGCTGCATCCTGCCGCTTTTCCATTTGACATCCAAGGGGTCCATGCGGATAAACGCCTCCGCCCTGCTGCCCCTAGCGCGGGGCGATTTCATTTAGGCGCCTCGCGTTCTAAAGCGCGGGCGTTCTAAAGGGGTGGTGTGAGGAGGGGTGCCCGAGTGGCTAAAGGGGGCGGACTGTAAATCCGCTGGCTTCGCCTACGCTGGTTCGAATCCAGCCCCCTCCACCATCCGTCCCGCGCGCGATTCTACCGATAGCGGAATTCCGACAGCGCGCGCTCTGCGGTTCAGGTCGTCAATGCGCGTCTAATCGCGTCGCAATGCCGTTTAACGCGATTCAACTAGAACGAGCATGGGCGGTGCGGCGTGCGCGTGTTCGGCGGCGCGGCGCGTAGAACTTTGCCGCATCCGGCGAAAGTTCAATCAATCTTTGGTCTGACGTTAAGGGTTCGCCGTCAACTTGCGTCGGTGGGTTTTTGGCGAGGCATCTTTGTATCGCGTCCTCGATTGCATAACGCAGCAGCATGATCTGAGGCTGATCGTGCTGGCTGCCGTTATCTGCTCGATCACGACGTTGACGTCGTTCGGGATCCTGCTGCGGGTCGGCAGGTCGCGCGAGCCGATGCGCACCGTCTGGCTGCTGATTGCAGGCGTGTGTGCCTCAGCCGGAATCTGGGCGACGCACTTCGTCGCGATGCTCGCCTATCAAGCAAACATCCCGGTGACATACGATCTGGGACTGACGGCGGCGTCGCTGATGATCGCTGCGCTAGCGGCGGTCGGTGCGTTCGCGCTTTGCTCCAAGGGCGACGTCTTCTCGACGGTGGTGGGGGGCGCGATCCTCGGCCTCGGCATCAGCTGCATGCATTTCACCGGAATGCATTCGCTGGCGATCGCCGGTCATCTCGAGTGGGACCTCAACTACGCAGCTGCAGCGGTCATACTCGGCGTCGTGCTGTCGGTGCTGGCGATGCTGAGTTTTCGAGCGGTCCGCCGCAAGCTCTCGGTGGTTGCGGGGGCAGTGGTACTCACCGCCGCGATATGCGCGATGCATTTTACCGCGATGGCCGCCGCGGTCGTAGTGCCCGATCCGACAGTGGTGCCGCATGCGGGCATTGAAGGCGACGCGTCGAGCCTCGCGATCGCCGTCGCCGCGATCACTGCCCTGGTCATCCTCACGGGTCTGCTTGCGATCTTCATCGACTACCGCGCCAGCCTCGAAAGCAGAGAACGGGTTCGCGAGCTAGTGGATGCGGCAAGCGAGGGCATCCTGATCTGTGCCAACAGAAAGATCATCAACGCCAACCGGCGGTTTTGCGAACTTGCCGATATGGACCTCGAAGACATCGAGGGACGGTACGTCGACGGCGACCTGTTCCAGGGCCTCGACTTCGAGGACCAGAATGCCAATACGGTCGAAGCGCTCCTGCGTACCAGAGATCACCACCTCGTCCCCGTGGAGGTGGTACGGCGCCCGATTACGAAGGGCTTGCGGGGCAACGAGGTCTATGCGGTGCACGACCTCACAGAGAGGCGCCGCAACGAGGCCACCATTGCGCACATGGCGCATCACGACGCGCTGACGGACCTGCCGAACCGCACGCTGCTGCGCGAGCGCCTCAAATCCGCGCTGGCGCACGATGAGCCTGACCAGCAAGTGGCGCTGCTGTGCCTGGATCTCGATCGCTTCAAGGCCGTGAACGATACCTTCGGCCATCCTGTAGGCGATGCGCTTCTGCGAAAGGTCGCTCGCAGGCTGCTCGGTTGCGTGCGCGAGTGCGATACGGTTGCCCGCATCGGCGGCGACGAGTTCCTGATCATCCAGCGGTCGTCCGACCCATTGCGCCAATCCGCGGAGCTTGCCGAACAGGTCATCGCCGCGCTAAGCGCGGCGTATGTGGTTCGCGGCAACCATCTGACGATCGGGGCGAGCGTCGGCATCATCGTGCCGGCGCACGGCGAGGACCTCGATATCGACACGCTGATCGCGCGGGCCGATACGGCGCTCTACAGCGCGAAGGACAGGCGGCGCGGCTCGTTCACGTTCTACGACGAAGAGATGAGCAAGCAGGCGGACGACCGCCGCGAGCTCGAGCGCGACCTCGGATCGCCGGCGCTGCTCGACCAACTGGTGCTCCACTATCAGTCCATCTTCTGCGTCGAGAGCAACAGGATCATAGGGGCCGAGGCGCTGGTGCGCTGGCTGCATCCTCAGCGCGGATTGACCCCACCCAACGTGTTCATCTCGCTCGCCGAGGAAACGGGAACCATCATCAGCATCGGCGAGTGGGTGTTGAGAGAGGCTTGTCGCGAAGCATCGCGCTGGCCGGATGACATCAAGATCGCGATCAATCTCTCGCCCGTACAGATCCGTACGAACACTCTCGTCGAGACGGTGCGGGAGGCGATCACGGCTGCCGGCATCGCGCCCGAGCGCGTAGAGCTGGAGATCACCGAGTCAGTGCTGCTTCAGGACAGCGATCAGACGTTGGGCGTGCTGCAGCAACTACGCGATCTCGGCTTGCGCATCTGCATGGATGACTTCGGCACGGGCTATTCGTCATTGAGCTATCTGCAGAAGTTCGCCTTCGACAAGATCAAGATCGATCGCTGCTTCGTCCGGGATACGAAAGGCGGTCTCGCCGTCGTCCGAGCCATTTGCGGGCTTGGTCATGCGCTCGGCCTCAAGGTGCTGGTTGAAGGCATAGAGACACCGGAGCAGGCATTGCTTGCGCTGCGCGAAGGCTGCGCCGAGATGCAGGGCTACTATTTCAGCCCCCCGGTAGACGCCGCAACCATCGGCGAAATGCTGGGCAGCGGCCAAATTGCGGATAGCGACGCGAAAGCCGACGCCTGCGCCGCGGCGTAGCGAGCGAGTGCCGTCCGCCGGGGCACGTTTCTCGGGTCGACGTTGTAGCTGCTTTCAAGCTCTTGCGGCGATGGATTTCGTCGTCGACCGCGCGCCGGTCTACCCCGATCGGGGTAGGACCGGCCGACTGCAGAGCTGTAATGTCCTCGGGCGGCGAGTGGCGTCGACCGGCACCTATTTCAAGGCCGGTTGAACCCATTATTGCGGGAAATGTGCTGCTCGCCGCGACCATCGATAGGTCGATGGATCGTATCGCGGGGCGAATGATCGCCGCGGCGTTGACGCCCGTCTTGGGCATGGCCACCAGACCGAGCAGGCCCGTAAATCCGTTATGTGAACAGCGGCACCGGATGGCCGATGCCGCTGCTTGGTCGTGTCGAGCCTGCAGCCGCGTGGTCTGCTCGCGGGTCAGACGGCGCGCATGACGCCGGTCTTGGGGTGGCAGTTGATGTACTCGAAGTGCTGGTTGCCAGCGTCGAACACCGACACCTCGTGGTACAGCGTCAGGTCGGTGAACTTGTGAACGTTGCGCATGAAGGTCACGAAGATCTGGAGATGGGTCGGATGTGACTCGCCCCAGTGCTCAAGGTGGGCGAGGGAGTTCCAAAGGCTGACGCCGAAACCCTTCTCTTCCGGGTTGCCGTTCTCATCGATGTGGTGGCAGTAGCGGTTGACGTAGCAGCCGACCTGCATGCCGTCGTCGCGGAGGAAGTTCATGCCCTGATGCAGGACGGGTTCGATGTCCTCGTACCAGGTGCGGCGCTCCTCGTCCTTGGTGCGGCTCCAGTCCTCGCCCGAGCGGATCAACGTCAGGTTCTGGTGGCCGCTGATGACGACGCGGCCGCCCTTCGACGGCGTACCTTGTGTCAATTCGAGTTTGCCGACCGGCTCCATGGTGTCGTTCTGCGAGACCGGAAGTCGATCGCGCATCGAGCCCCAGTAGCCGTGCTCGACGATCGGCTGGCTCATGTTGCCGAAGAGGATGCTCACGCCTTCGAAGGGGCCGTAGTCGTGGGTGAAGATGGTCTCGAACTGCTCCATTCGCGGGCTGAGAACCTCGCGGAAGTAACCGACGCCTTCCTTCAGCCGGTCGTCCGAGGTCCAGAATGCTGCAACCTCAGGGGATTTGCTCCAGCTCTGATGCGTCTTCGGGTCCTGCCAGTAGGCGACGACGATCAGGTTGAGGTAGCCTTCGGCGTCGGTGAACTGCACGAGGTCGTGGCGGGCCGGTCCGTCCTTGAGCTTCAGCGTCTCGCGGATCTTCTGGAAGGCGGCGCACAGCGGCCCCTTCATCTCGTCGCCCTTCGCCTGGACGCCGAGGTAGGCCATCACGATCTGCTCGACCTTGGGGTCGACGATTGCCGAGAACGCCGGATAGGGCGGCTTCCACGTGTCGCTGACGCGACGGTGGCGGGTGCGCGGGCAGCGCAGGTGGGTCGGTATCGATGAGTCCAGTTTCATGCCTTCCGTCGTGCCGTCGGCCATTTCCCGTTCCTCCCAGTTTTTTTGCCTTCATTATATTCAAACGGATATAGCGCGAATTGTCAGCAGGCATCAGCTCTCGGCGCACGCTTTGCAGCGCAATTTGCGCCGGGCGCGATGCGCTTCGCGCTCCGCCTCGTTACCTACAATCGGAGGATGGGGTGGGGGGCGCCAGAGCACGGTGCCTGCGTGAGCCGGGCACCATGCCCTCTCACGACGGCGGGGTCGCTCCAGCGAGTTTTTCGGGCGCGATGAGCCCCGCGCTCAGGGCCAGCCACACAAGGTGGGCGTCGTTCTCGGCGCCGATCTTGGCCTTGATGGCGTAGTGGTGATTACGCACGGTCTTCTGGCTGAGGTTCAGGAGCTGAGCGATGGCGTCGCTGCTCAGGCCCGTGGCGAGGAGCCTCAAGATCTCGGTCTCGCGCGGCGACAGCGCTTCGATGCCGGGGTTGGTGCCGCTCAGCCGGTCGGCGGCGAGCGCCTGGCAGATATCGTCGCTGAGGGCGCGTCCGCCACGGGCAACGACCTCCACCGCCTTTATGAGATCGCCGGGCGGGCTGCTCTTGGTGATGTAGCCGATGGCTCCGGCCTCGAATGCCTTGAGCGCGAAGGCTGATCCTGCGTGCATCGAGAAGACGAGGATGCGGGCGTCCTTGTCCCACTCGCGGATGCGGCGTACGGCCTCGAGCCCGCTGGCGCCCTGGAGCGCGAGGTCCATGACGACGACATCGGGC
>CALRVN010000064.1:0-12776 GCA_943371625.1 Hyphomicrobium sp. CS1GBMeth3 | reverse complement strand
CGAACGCAGTCCGATGCGGCTGAGCAGAGCGTTGATCAGGCTCTGCGTATTGCCGGGTGTGTCGACCTGAGTGGCGCTTGGTGCCGGTGTCTGGTCTTTGGCTATGGGTGCTTGTGTATCGCTCATGGTTAATCGTTTTCGCTGTCGGGACCGATCGGATCGCCCGCAGCCTCATAAGGGTCGGCAATTCCAAGACGAGAGAGGATACGCACCTCTTTTCCTTCCATTTCCCGCGCCTCTTCGTCGGTCTGATGATCATACCCGACGAGGTGCAGCAATCCGTGTACGACCAGATGTTGCATATGGTGTTCTAACGCGATGCCCTGGTCACCGGCTTCTCGCTGCAGCGTTTCTAGCGCCAGAACGATATCCCCGATGAACCGCGGCTCGCCTTCCACGGGCAACATCGGCGAAGCCGGGAACGACAGCACGTTCGTCGGCTTCGGCTTGCCGCGATAGCTGCCGTTGAGCTCAGCGACCTGCGCGTCGTCCGACAGCGCCACACAGACTTCGATGTTGGAGAGACCAAGATCTCGCGCCGCCGCCGCTGCCGCCTCGCGCACGAGCGTCTCCGCACCGGCGACGTGTTCCCACGCGCCGCTGTCGAAAACGACATCTATGTTGAGACTTGGCTGTGGCTCGTCGTCTGAAGCTGCATCCGCGTCGCCGTCGTCTGGCGCGGCGCCCGTCGCTGGGGATATCTGTGGCATCTGCCGAAACTACTTCTGACGGTCGTAGGCTTCGACGATCTTCGCAACGAGATCGCGACGCACGACGTCGGCGTTGGCAAAGCGAATGGCCTCGATGCCCTTCACGTCGGCAAGCAGTTCCGTCGCTTCCACCAGCCCGGACTTCATGCCGCTCGGCAAATCGATCTGGCTTGGATCGCCTGTGACCGCCATCTTAGAGCCCTCGCCGAGACGGGTGAGGAACATCTTCATCTGCATGCTGGTTGTGTTCTGCGCCTCGTCGAGAATGACGTAGGCGTTGGCCAGCGTACGCCCGCGCATGAACGCGAGCGGTGCGATTTCGATCACGCCCGTCTCGAGATCCTTCTCCACCTTTTCCGGTGGCAGCACATCATAGAGCGCGTCGTACAGCGGCCGCAGATAAGGATCGACCTTCTCGCGCATGTCGCCGGGAAGGAAGCCGAGACGCTCGCCGGCCTCGACAGCCGGACGCGACAGGATGATGCGTTCGACGAGCCCGCGCTCGAGACAATGCGCGGCATACGCCACGGCGATGTAGGTCTTGCCCGTGCCCGCGGGACCGATGCCGAATACGAGATCGGATTTTTCCAGCGCGCGAATGTAGTTGCTCTGTGCCAGCGTGCGCGCCTTGACGACGCGGCGGCGCGTGGTGATTTGCGCCTGCCCGTCACCGGGAACGCTCGCTTCGCGCGCATGACGGATCAAGCCGTCGAAGTCGCCCGCACCTATGGCGTCACCGGCAGCCACGCGGCTGTAAAGCTGCTCGAGCACGCTGCGCGCCAGTTCGCACGCAGCCTCTGGCCCGCTCAGCGTGACGACATTGCCATTCGCATGCGCCTCTATGCCGAGACGGTCCTCGATTAGGGCAAGATGGCTGTCGTATTCTCCGAGGAGCCGCGTCACATGACGGTTATCCTCGAACGGGACCACCAGGCGCTTGTTTGCGACCTGAGGTTTGGGCGATCTTCCCGGTCCAGCGACCGGATTCCCACGAAATGCTGCCAATCGGCGCTCCAGACGTCGTTCGCTGCGAATCGTCACTTCGAGATGGTTAATGTAGCATGATAATTCGCCGCCCCGCAGCGCCGGGGCAAGCAAAGCGGCCATAGCGTTACCGGATCATCACTCCGGGCGTATGACACCCGCTAGACTATTGGGGCCAAAGGCCAAAATTTCAACAGGCGCGATCTTGCCGAGCATTTCCACCGGCGCTGCCGCGTGCACGCCCTGCAGATAAGGCGACCGTCCCACCAATTGCCCCGGATGCCGGCCCACGCGTTCGAACAGCACCGGAAGCGTGCGCCCCACGCAACGCCCGCCGAATTCCGTCTGCTGCTGCTTGATCAGCGCCTCGAGCCGGGCGAGCCGCTCGCTCTTCATCTCTTCCGGCACCTGATCGCCGAGCTTTTCGGCCGGCGTGCCAGGCCTCGGGCTGTACTTGAACGAGTATGCCGCGACGAACCCGACCTCCGCGAACACCGCCAGCGTCTCCTCGAACTCGTCGTCCGTCTCACCGGGAAAACCGACGATCACGTCCGTCGATAGCGCGATGTCGGGCTGTGCCACACGGACGCGGTTGACGAGATCGACGTATTCGCGCGCCGTGTGCTTGCGGTTCATCGCCGAGAGGATGCGATCCGAGCCCGCCTGAAACGGCAGGTGCAGATACGGCATCACCTTCGGCTCGTCGGCATGCACGGCAATGAGATCATCGCTCATGTCGCGTGGATGGCTGGTCGTGTAGCGCAGGCGCTCCAGGCCATCGATGCGCGCCAAGTGGCGCAACAGATCGGCAAGCGAGTAAGTCCGCCCACCGGGACCGGCGCCGTGAAAGCCGTTGACGTTCTGCCCCAGCAGCGTCAGCTCGCGCACGCCCGCCTGCACTAAAGACCGCGCCTCGCGCTCGATGTCGGCAACGCTGCGCGAATACTCCATGCCGCGCGTGTAGGGCACCACACAGAACGTGCAGAACTTATCGCAGCCTTCCTGCACCGTGAGGAACGCCGTGACGCTGCGCGTTGGCGCGCGTTTCGGCAGATGCGCGAACTTCTCTTCGTCCGGGAACTCCGTCTCGACCAGCGCACGTCCTTCCGCACGCGAGCGTCGGATCAACTCCGGCAGGCGATGATAGCTCTGCGGACCGATGACGAGATCGACGGCCGACGACCGCCGCGTGATCTCCGCACCCTCGGCCTGCGCCACGCAGCCCACGACAGCAACAATGGTGTCGCTTCCGGCCGCCGCGCGCTCTTCCTTCAGCACGCGGATGCGACCGAGGTCTGAATAGACCTTCTCGACCGCTTTCTCGCGGATGTGGCACGTGTTGAGGATGACGAGATCGGCTTCCTCGATGGCGCCCGTCGCGGCGTAGCCCTGCCCCGCCAGCGCTTCCGTCATGCGCTCGGAATCATAGACATTCATCTGGCAGCCGAAGGTTCGCACGAAGACCTTGCGCGCCTGCCCTGCAAGGCTTGGCGCTGGCGCTCCTGCGGCGTCCCCATCGATCTCGATCAGACGGTCGTCCATGCTTTTCGTGCTTTGCTCAGCCCATCAGGGAGCGCCGCAAGCCCGGCGCACGGGGCAACCTGTCTACCGGGACCGGCACTTTACGTCCACTTTTGGCCGGCATCGGCGCTAACGCGCGTCCTGATGCCCGCTGGAGCGGTCTCCTGGTGTGCGACAATCAGGCTCTCCGCCGCCGGACGTGCCCTGAGCGTCCGGATGACCTGCTCGCGCACCTGGGCCTCGCTGTGCCGCGCCAGCTCCTTGCGGTCGGCAAAACTCGCCAGCGGCACCGGCGGACCGATGCGGATCTCGACGTCGAGTGGGCCGGACTTCAGCACCTCCCACGCGTGGCTGCGCATCTCCATGTCGCCGTACCAGGAAACACGCGGGCGATCGGCCCGCCCGAGCGGTAATCCATGCAACCGCGTATAGACCGCCGACAGCGTCTGCACGACGGCGTCCGGAGCCGCATTGGCGTCCTCCCCCGAAGGCTTTGCCGCGGCGAACAGCGACGTCATGAACGGCAGCACGCGATTGCCGTCGCTCGACGTTCCCTCCGCGAACAGGACGATTGTGTCTCCGTGTCCCAGGCGTCCGATGATCTCACCCGCCGTCGCGCCAACGGCGCTGCGTCGCGTCCTGTCGACGAACACCGTCCGCTGCAGTCGCGCTAGCGCCGAAACGAACGGCCACGTGCTGACCTCCTTCTTGGCAACGAAGGACACTGGCGCCACCGCCGACAGCACCGGAATGTCCAGCCATGTGGTGTGATTGGCGACCAGCAGCACCGGCCGGTCGTGCGCCAGCTCACCGACGATGTTGAGGCGAATGCCGAGCAGCCGGCAAACTTGCCGATGATACCAATGCGGAAACGTGCGCGCCCATCGCGACCCCGAGCGCACGAGCACCTCTTGCACCGGCATCAGCGGTACCGTCAGGGCGAAGAAGCCGGCCAGCACCGCACTACCCCGGATCGCTCCCATACCAACTCACGACTTTCTCGACGCCTTGATGCGCACGCCATAGAGCTCGAGCCGATGGCCGACGAGCTTGAATCCCAGTTGCCGCGCAATCGTCTCCTGCAGCGCTTCGATCTCTTCACTGCTGAACTCGATCACACGCCCCGTCTCCACGTCGATGAGATGGTCGTGATGACCGCGCGACGCCTCCTCGTATCGACCCCGCTTGTGGCCGAAGTCGTGCCGCTCGAGGATACCCTTCTCGGAGAACAGTTTCAGCGTCCTGTAGACCGTCGAAAGCGAGATGCCGCGATCGACCTCGTTCGCCCTCGCATAGACCTCCTCCACGTCGGGATGGTCCTTCGCGCTCGAAAGCACGCGGGCAATCACGCGCCGCTGCCCGGTCATGCGCAGGCCCTGCTGGGCGCACAGCAGCTCGATACGGCTCAGGCTGGAATTAGCAGGCTCGGCCATGCGGCGGCGTCGTCTCCGCTCTCGCTGTGGTCACGGTTTTATAGGTAAGCCGCGTGAGCTAGTCCATATCCGCGGTAAGTCCAATCCTCGCTGCTACAAGTCGAGCGCGAGGATGATCGCGTCGGCGGTCTTGCCGCCCGGCCGCTTGTAGTAGTCCTTGCGGCCGCCGGCAGGCTTGAAGCCGAGGCCGGTATAGAGCGCGCCCGCCGCCAGGTTGTCGGTGGCGACCTCCAGAAACACGCGCTTCACCTCGGCGCGGCGGGCAGCGCGCACGAGACCTTCCGCCATCCGGCGCCCGATCCCCCGCTTCTGCCATTCCGGCGCTACCGCGATCGAGATGATTTCTGCCTCGTCGGCGGCGATCCGGCCGATCACGAAGCCGGCAAGCACGGCGGGCTCACGGATCTGGGCGATGAACGAGGCCGACGCCGGATGCTCGATCGAGCTGGTGATGCTCGCTGCGTCCCATGCTGGATCGAACAGGAGGGCGTGCAGCGCCGCCATCTCCTCCGCCCGTTCAGGGCTGGCCCACAACAGGCTCAAGTTCCTGGGATCGAGTGGAATAGCTGCCTGGCTCATACTCTCGCGATGGCCTTTCCATCCTGTGGCTTGGCATCGGGCGGGCGCAGGTACAGCGGCGAGACAGGTGCGTCCGACGCCGGCATCGATCCGGCAAGGTGCGCCAGCGCCCCTGCGTCCGGAAGAAGATCCGGCAGATGCGCTTCGGCCCGGCGTCCGTTGCGGACCGCAATGGCGGCTACAGCCTCGGCCCCCGAGCCGACGAACACGATGTTTTTATCGCCCCCGAGCCGCGCCGCATCTTCCAGTCTCAGAAGCTGCGGAGGGCTGAGCACATCCGCCCCGCCGCCCGCGCCGAAGACCTGGGCGTAAACCTCGCCGCGCCGCGCATCGACGATGACCGCGAGCAGCCCCTCGCCGATCGGCAGGTCCACCGCCTCCGCCATGACTGCGAGGCTCGAAACACCCACCGTCCGGGCGCCCGTCGCCAGCGCGAGCGAGCGCGCCGCGGCAATGCCGATGCGCGTCCCCGTGAACGTACCCGGTCCGACGGTGACGGCGATCCGGCAAATCTGATCGAAAGCAACGTGCGCTTCGCGCATGGCCTCTCCGATCATCGGTATGAGGCGTTCAGCGTGTCCGGTCTCGAACTGCTCGAACAGGGCGCTCCGCACCGAGACGGCGCCGCCCTGCAGCTCGGCGACGCACGCCGAGCAGCCGTCGAAGCAGGTGTCGAAGGCCAGAATATGCATGCGCGGCACCCTATACGCAGAGCCCGCGTGATTCACCATCTCAAAATGTGGACGCGGATCAGGCGATCGTTGCCACCTCGTCGAACCCCAGACGGGGCAGCCGCCCCTTCAGGACCGAGGGGTCGCCATAGCCGAGGTTGCAGATGAAGTTCGACTTAATGCTCGTGCCGGCAAAGAAGGCCGCATCGACGCCGGCATTGTTGAAACCCGACATCGGGCCGCAATCGAGGCCCAGGAGCCGCGCCGCCACCATCAGGTAGGCGCCCTGCAACGTGCTGTTGCGGAAGGCATTTTCCAGCGTCTTCTGCGGATCGGCCGCGAAGCCGGGCTTGAGATCCTTGTGCGGGAACGTCCGCGGCAAGTGCTCGTAGAACTCCAGATCGTAGCCGATGATCGCGCACACCGGCGCCAGCATGGTCTTGGCGCGGTTGCCCTCGCTCAAATGCGGTTTCAGCTTCTCCTTCGCCTCGGGCGATTTCACGAACACGAAGCGCGCTGGCTGACTGTTCGTGGCGGTGGGGCCCATCTGCACCGTTGAGACGAGTTCGTGCAGCAGACTGTCGGGCACGTCCTTCGCTTGCCACGCATTATGGGTGCGCGCTTCGAGGAACGCCTGCCGCAACACGTCGTCATCGACTGTTCCCATCGACCAATTCTCCTATCGACTGGATTTCACAGCAAAAACCCCGCCGATGGGCGGGGTTTCCGAACTGCTGCGCTAGGGTCTCAAACGGCCTGGACTTCCTGAACCTCGGGGCAGAAGTGCCTCAAAAGGTTCTCGATGCCGTGCCGCAGCGTTGCGGTCGAGCTGGGGCAGCCCGAGCAGGCGCCGCGCATATGCAGGTAGACGATGCCGTCGCGGAACGCCGAGAACGTGATGTCTCCGCCGTCCTGGGCCACTGCCGGACGCACGCGCGTCTCCAGCAGTTCCTTGATCGTCGCCACGACCGCCTCGTCCTCGGGATCGTAGGAAGTGGTCCCCGTGTCGTCGTTCGCCGTCTCGGCAACGACCGGAGCGCCCGACATGTAGTGCTCCATGATCGCACCGAGAATCATGGGCTTGAGGTGCTGCCACTCGTCTTCGCCCTTGGTCACCGAAATGAAGTCGGAGCCGAGGAACACGCCGCGCACGCCCTTGATGTCGAACAGCCGCGAGGCCAGCGGCGACGCCAGCGCCTCACCCTTGTCGGTGAAGTCGGCGGTGCCCTCTGCGAGCACGGCCTTCCCAGGAATGAACTTGAGCGTCGCCGGGTTCGGGGTCGCTTCGGTCTGGATGAACATCGGATTGGCCTTTCCGCATTTTGGCAGCGCCGGAACGCGCCGGCCTCAGTTTAGAACTGCTCTAATATAGATCATGCCCGAGCAGATTTCGAGTGCCTGCAAGAGCTTCTAATCCAATAAGCGGACATCCTCCAGGGCCAGCGTGCCCGGAACGATGGTGATCGGGATCGGAAATTTGCCCATCGCGCTGCCCGCCGCCAGGGACGAAACCAGTGGCCCCGGCCCCGCAGCCTCGGCCGAGGCCCCCAGTACCAGCACCGCGATATCCTCGTCCTCGTCGATCAGCTTGCCGATTTCCTCGCCCCGGTCGCCCTCGCGGATGACCTCTTCGCACGCCACGGTCTCGTACCCGGCCGCGTTGAGCTTGCGCCGCATGAGGCGGAACAGCGCCTTCGCCTTGGCGGTCTCCTCCTCTACCTGCTGCTGGCGCACGCCGATCCAGTGCTGGAATTCCTGCGGCACGATGACGTAGAGCAGCACCAGGGACCCGGATGAGCGCTGCATGCGGCTCGCAGCGTAATAGAGGGCCGTCTCGACCTCCGGCGTCTCGTCGACGACGACGAGAAACTTACGGAATTTGTCGGCTTCGAACGACCGGCGCTTTTTGATCTCGCTCATCGCGCCATGCTGCCACGCGTCCCTCACGCTAACAACATTGGTTCACTGCATACCTGACTATGGCACACCGCCTCTCTCGGCCGCCGAAGGCGGCAAGCGCCCAAGGGGCGTCGCGCCCTATGGCGCGGCCATCAGCTCGTGCAGCATCCGCCGCACGCAAAGCTTCTCTCCGCCCGTGTCAGCAATAAAAATCCAATCAACTTCTCACAAACCCGACGATGTCCTTCACCTGGTTCATGATCGGCGTGGCAATGGCGCGTGCACGCGCCGAGCCATCGGCCAGAACCCGGTCGATCTCCGCCGGATCGCTCGTCAGGCGCACGATCTCAGCCCGGATCGGCCCGAGCTTCGCGACCGCCGCTTCGGTGAGCACGCGCTTCAACCCAGTGAAGATGCTCGGCCCCTCCTTCGAGGTGTCGATGAGCGTCTGCAGCGCCGCGTCCTTCGATATCCCCGCCAGCGCCGCGTAGATGCCGACGAGGTTGTCGATCTCCGGCCGCGCCTTCAGCTCTTCGAGGTTGCTCGGCGGCGCCGGCTCCATGTCCGTCTTCGCGCGTTTGATCTTGTCGGCAATCGTGTCCGTGTCATCCATCAGGTTGATGCGCGACATGTCGGACGGCTCCGACTTCGACATCTTCTTCGTGCCGTCGCGCAGGCTCATGACGCGCGTCGCCGGTCCGGTGATGACCGGCTCCGGCTGCGGGAAGAAGATGCCGTCCGCATATCCGGCCTCGACGATCTGCGCTGCGAAGTCGTTGTTGAACTTCTGCGCGATGTCGCGTGCAAGCTCGAGGTGCTGCTTCTGGTCCTCGCCCACCGGCACATGCGTCGCCTGATACGCGAGGATGTCCGCCGCCATCAGGTTCGGATAGGCATAAAGACCGACCGACGCGTTCTCGCGATCTTTGCCTGCCTTCTCCTTGAACTGCGTCATACGATTGAGCCAGCCGAGACGGGCGACGCAATTGAACACCCACGCAAGCTCGGCGTGCGCGGCAACCTGGCTCTGGTTGAAGACGATGCTCTTCTTCGGGTCGAGGCCGGACGCGATATAGGCCGCCGTCACCTGACGGATCGCGTTCTTCAGTTCCTTCGGATCCTGCCAGACGGTGATAGCGTGCAGGTCGACGACACAGTAGATGCACTCATGCGTCTTCTGCATCTCGATCCAGTTGACCATGGCACCGAGATAGTTGCCGAGATGCAGGCTGCCGGTCGGCTGCATGCCGGAGAAGACGCGCTCTTTGAATGCCATGGGAGCCCCTTGAAGTAATAGGGCCGCGTTATGGCGCGCCCCGCCGGGCCACGCAAGACTGCCACCCCACTTCAGCACGGCAAGCAAGCTTGCCGTGGTCAGGCGCCAAGGGCGCCCGGCGCAAGCGCCGGCCATCCACTCGCGCGACCTCGGCCGCACGCAAAGCTTCTCGCCGCTCGTGTCAGCCTTGCATCAAGTAGGCCCAGGCGGCGGCGTCTTGCGCGACATGAACCGGCTCAGCTGCTTCGCATCGAGTGCACCCGTCGCGAACACTGCAACGACATAAGCGAGGAAGCCTCCACCGCAGAGGAGCAACAGAGCGAGCCCGCGTTCCAGCTCCGGCGTCGGCGGCTCGAACTTGGACCCCAGCACCGTCGCGATGATCCACAGCACCACGCCCATGATCGCGCTGGAGAGGATGATGCGCGGGAAGGTGCGCTTCAGACGGGCGTCCGCAATAAAGTGCCCCTTCTTCGCCAGCGTCATGTAGAGCAACCCCGCGTTGAGGAAACCGCCCAGCGTCGTCGCCACGGCGATGCCCAGATGCGGCATCCAGTCGAGAGACCTGAACACGAAGAACAGCACGATCGAGCCGATCGTATTCGCCGTCAGGCTGATGCTTGCGTAGATCATCGGCGTGCGCGTGTCTTCGCGCGCGAAGTACGCCGGCGAGAACACCTTGATCAGCACGAAGCTCGGCAAACCGATCGCGAAGATGCCCAGCGCCCACGCGGTCGCCGGCGTATCCGCCGCGGTGAAGGCGCCGCGTTCGAACAGCGCCGCAACGATCGCCGTAGGTACTACTGCCAGTGCCACCGCCGCCGGAAGCGTCAGCAGCATGGCAAATTCGAACGAGCGGTTCTGGCTGTCCATGACCGCTTCGTGGTTCTCGGCCCTGAGGTGCCGCGCCACGTCAGGCAGCAGCACCACGCCGATGGCGATGCCGACGATGGCCAGCGGCAGCTCGTACAGCCGGTCGGCATAGTAGAGATACGACACCGCGCCGTTTTGCATCGAGGCGATGACCGTGCCGATGACGATGTTGATCTGCGTCACGCCGCCAGCGATGACGCCCGGAATGCCGAGCGCAATGAGCCGACGCATGCCCTCGGTCATGCGCGGCCAGCGCAAGCGGAGCCAGATCCCGTTGCGGCGCAGGCCGTCCATCAGCACGGCCAGCTGCAGGATGCCGGCCACGAACACGGCCCACGCCTGGATCACGCCGGCCATCGGCTCGTTCTGGTAGCCGAGCCACATACCGATCAGAGTCGCGATCATCATCACGCCGTTGAGCACGATGGAAACCGACGAGCTCTCGACGAACTTGCCGAAGGAGTTGAGCACTCCCGACATCAGCGCCACGAGCGACATGCAGATGAGGTACGGCATCGTGATGCGCGTCAGCTGCACCGCGAGGTCGAACTTCTCCGGCATCTCACTGAAGCCGGGTGCCAGGCCGTACATCAGGAACGGCATCGCGATCTCGGCGAGGACCGTCAGGATCAGCAGGACAAAAATCAGCCCCGCCATCGCCTCTTCAGCGAAGGCGCGTGCCTCTTCCTTCCCCTCCCCCTCTAGCCGCTTGGCGAACAGCGGCACGAACGCCGCGTTGAACGCCCCCTCGCCGAACAGGCGGCGGAACAGGTTCGGGAACCGGAAGGCCACGAAGAACGCGTCCGCCACCATCCCCGAGCCGAGAATGGCGGCAATGAGGATATCGCGCAGGAAGCCGAAGACGCGGCTCAGCAGCGTGAGGCCGCCGACGGTTGCGAAGGAGCGGTATAGCTTCATGGGCGCTGAGCGGTAACGGAGCCTTGGTCCGAGAGCAAGCGGCCAGATGTTCCACCCGGTCCGCTTTCGCGCCAGCGTTGACATCGGCGCTCGTATTGGCTGACAAGTTTGTAGGGCAGGCGGAGGATCGGACCCATGTTCCCACTAGGTGACGACAACTCCACGCGCCGGTCGACACCGTTTGTCACGTACGCGCTCATCGCCATCAACGTCGTCGTCTTCCTCCTGGAATTGCAGAACGGCGACGAATTCATCCGCCAATGGTCGTTCGTGCCGGCCCGCTTCGCCGCCGACCCCTCCGGCAACATCGTGACGATCTTCACCGCCATGTTCATGCACGGCAGCTGGATGCACCTCGGTGGCAACATGCTGTATCTCTGGATTTTCGGAGATAACGTCGAGGACAACTTCGGTCACGCCAAGTACCTGTTCTTCTACCTGTTGGCTGGCATCGCCGCGACGTTCGCCCAGTACTTCATCTCGCCGATGGCGAATATCCCCAATCTCGGCGCTTCCGGCGCCATTGCCGGCGTGCTCGGCGCCTACCTGCTCATGTTCCCGCAAGGCAAGGTGAACGTCCTGATGCGCGGCGGCGTGGTCGCGGTGCCGGCGATCCTCGTCCTCGGCCTGTGGTTTGGCCTGCAGCTGTTCTCGAGCGTCGGCTCCATCGCCGATACGAGCGGGACGGAGACCGGAGGGGTCGCCTTCATGGCCCACGTCGGCGGCTTCGTTGCTGGGTTCTTGATGGCCTTTGTTTTCCGGGGTGGCAGCAACAACCCCCGGATTTCGGCATAGCCGCTTAGCCATCACTGCCTATTTGCCACCCAGGGCCTTGAACGCTGGCACCGAATGCCGGAAAATTGCCTTATGTGCCGCAAAGGCTGGGGGGCCTAGAGCACGGGACATAACTCCATGCTGCGCGTCGCTTTTACATTCATCCTTTTGCTGCTGATGCTGTTTGGCGGAGCTGTCTGGCTCCTCGATCTGAGCCCTCCGTCTCCCACGCCCGAACGCCAGGCCCCCGAGCGCCAGGCTAAGGAGCAACCGGCCGACAAAGACAAAGGCGACGTCGACGCTCTTAGCGAAGCACTGAAAGCAACCGCGCCGCCCGCCGATGGCGCGCCGAGCTTTGACATCGCCCGCATCGATCCCGACGGCGGCGTATCGACATTTGCCGGTCGCGCCGAGCCGCGCTCGCTGGTGACCGTCACCGTCGACGGCAAGGAGATCGGCACCGCGGCGGCGGACGAGAACGGCGAGTGGACGCTGACGACCGAAGCCAAGATCGCAAATCCGGACGGCAAGCTGGCGCTGTTCAAGGCACCGCCCGGCTCCGTCGCCCGCGTCATCGGAGCAGAACCGCAGACGGCCCAAGCAAAGACACCCGCCTCGCCTGCTGCAGACAAACCCAAGACCGCACAGGCGGTTACGTCCAACATGTTGAAGAGCCTCGAAGGCATGGTGGCCGAGGCCCGCACCGACGAGCAGAAATCGTCGGCCGCGCCTTCCACGTCACCTCCTGCATCGCCTGCTGCAGCCCCGCCCGCATCCCCGGCACCACCAACGCCGTCGGCACCTTCGTCAACGGTCGCAACCGCACCGACGAACACGAGCCCTCCCCCCGCGGCGGCACCCCAGCCCGCACCCGGCTCGGCAGTCGGGCAAAGCACGACAGTGCCCGTACCTGTCACATTCGTGTTCAACGAGGCGACGCTGACCGGCGACGGCAAGAAAGCAGCTTCGCTGCTGCTCGAATACCTGCGCTTGAAGCGCTTCCCCCGCATCACCTTGACCGGCCACGCCGACGAACGCGGCAGCGACGAGCTGAATATCGGACTCTCGCGCGAGCGCCTCGAAACCGTCGCTCGCTTCCTGCGTGACGGCGGCTTCAACGGCCAGCTAGAGCTGGTAC
>CALRVN010000063.1:0-12801 GCA_943371625.1 Hyphomicrobium sp. CS1GBMeth3 | reverse complement strand
AGATCGAAAAAACTGAGCATAAGCCGCTCCATCGGTCATGGCTCTTGTTGAGAATGACGATACCCCCAACCTTCAACCGGCTCTGTTCCTCGCGGAACACAACAGGCGGACCAACCGCACAATGTTCAATTAGCTGGGCGCGCGCCGGCGCATGGAGATGCGAAGCATGAGCGCGGGCGATGGGGCACGAATGGAACCTGGGAACTAGCTGGCCAACAGCTCCAGGAAACGGCTCGCGGCCAGCATTTCCGCCCGGCGCCGCTCCCGCCGCGCGGTGGCTTCTTCGTCGACGCCCCAGCGTTCGATCTGCCAGTCCTCGTCAACGTGCGCCGCCGCCCATGCCTCTTCAGCCGACAGCCGCGCCTTGGCCGCCGCCAGCGCGAGAAACGCGGAACCGGTGAGCGTCGTCATCACGTGCAGCGCTGAAAGCTGCATCGCGTCGTACGGCGCGACGAGGTCGCCGAACCGCTGCAGCGAATAGCGGTTCTGCCGCACCGGCATCACGCCCTCGGCGAGCAGGAACCGGGCCCCCGTCTCCGCCTCGACCCAGCGCACGATCGGATCCCACGTCCGCGCCTGCAGCTCGACCAGCTCCATCGGCGCCTCGGCGCGATAGCAGAGCAAATCGCTGCCGGCGTAGCGTACGATGTCCTGCGCCACCTCGGCCATGTTGCCCGATACGCCGTCGATGGCCGTGATCGCCAGCTTCGACAGCGGCATGCTGTGCGGGTCGATCCGCTCGGTCTGCGCCGCCCACTCCGCCGCAATGGCATCCGCGAGCGCGCGCGTCGGCACGTTGAGCGGCAGCTTCTTCGGCGAGCGAACGGGGCGCCCGTCGAGCAGGATCTGGAAGCCGCCCTGAGACCCCTCGCCGACCGACACCTCGGCGTAGAAGCGCTTCGGCAGTGGCGCCGTCATCGCGTCCCTTCCCGGTACCTTCTGCTTCTCGCCCTCGCTCACGCTGCCCGCTCCCGTCGCGCGAAGAATGCGTCAATCTCCTCGGCAAGGCCGTGGCTGCTGGCGACGACCGAATGCGCGCCCGCGCGATGCAGCTCGTCGACCGTGTGATAGCCCCAGCCCACGCCCAGAGCGCCCGTCCCGGCCGCCACCGCCATGGCCATGTCGAAGGTCGTATCGCCGACCATCACCGTCTTGTCCGGCCCGATCCCCGTCTCTGCCATCGCCGCCATCAGCATCGACGGATGCGGCTTGGAGGGATGCTCGTCCGAGGTCTGCACTGTCACGAAGCGGTCGCCCCACCCCTCGCGCGCAAACAGCCGGTCGACGCCCTTGCGCGATTTGCCGGTCGCGATGCCGAGCATCACGTCCTCGCGCCGACCAAACGTCTCGATCGCGCTCGCGATGCCCTCGAACAGCGGCTCGTGCAGCTCAGGCTCGCGCCGGATCTCCAGGAACGCCGACTTGTACCGCGTCACCATATCGGCCAGCAGCGCATCGTCGACCTTGGGCGCCAGCGCCCGGATTGCCTCCGGCAGCGACAGCCCCACGATCGACAGCGTCGCCTCACGCGGCGGCGGCACGAGACCGAAGCCCGTGAATGCATAGGTCATCGCCTCGCAGATGCCGTTCTGGCTGTCGACCAGCGTTCCGTCGCAATCGAGGACGATGAGCTTCATTCCTTGTCCTTGTCGTACCGCTCCGCATCGAGACCGAGCAGCTCCCACGTCTTCTTCATGTGCTCCGGCAGCGGCGCCGTCACGTCGAGCTTGCCCCCCGTGAAAGGATGCGGCAGCACGAGCCTGCGCGCGTGCAGGTGCAGCTTGTTCTCGATCTGCTCGGCAGGAAGGTCCTTGTCGCCGCCGTACTTGTTGTCGCCGACGATCGGATGCCCGATCATCTCCATGTGCGCGCGCAGCTGATGCTGGCGCCCCGTCACCGGCTTCAGCGATACCCACGCGGTTTTGTTGGCGAGACGGTCCACTACCGAATAGTGCGTCGTCGCGTGCATCGCCTCTTTCTGCTCGCCGGGCAGCGCCTTGCGCACGCGATCGCCCTCCGGTCCGGCCGCCTTCACGAGGGCCGCCTCGATCTTCCCCTGGTGCGGCTTCGGCACGCCCTTCACCAGCGCCCAATAAGTCTTGGCTGCCGAACGGGTCTGGAACACGCGCCCGAGCTTCGCCGCCGCATCGCGATGCTTGGCGACGAGCAGCACGCCGGTCGTGTCGCGGTCGAGCCGATGCACCAGCCGCGGACGCTCGCCGCCGAACCGGTCCTTCATCCCCTCGAGTATGCCGTCGATGTGCCGCTTGGTGCCCGAGCCGCCCTGCACCGCAAGCCCGAATGGCTTGTTGAGGACGAGCACATGGTCGTCCTCGAAAATGATCATCCGCTCGATCGCCGTGCGGTCGGCCTTCGACACGCCCATCGCCGGCTTCAGGCTCGGCTTGAGCTCAGGCTTGTCGGGCGTGCGCACGATCGCCGGCACGCGGACCTCCGCGCCAACCTCGATCCGGGCATTCGCCTCTACGCGCTTCCCATCGAGCCTCACCTGCCCGGTGCGCAGCAGCTTCTGCAGGTAGGAGTACCCGACCTCCGGGAAGTGCACGCGAAACCACCGGTCGAGGCGCATGTCGCCCTCCCCCGGCTTCACTTTGATGGTTTCGACGCGGTCGCTCATTGATCGTCCTATGGGGGTACTCGGCAGCGATTGGCGCAGCCTCGAGCGCGATGGCTAGGCGTCGCGCCCTTGGATGTCCAGCCTCGGCGGCCGAAAACTTAGCTCACCGGGCTGTTGCGGCCCAGTGCCGGGCGCCGCCTGCCCCCTCAATTCATCCCACGCACAATTGCAGGCCATGGTTGACAGGGTTTGACCGGCGAGCGCGCAGCAGCCTAGTTTCGGGAAAAATCGGGAACGCACCAATGTGGTCGCAGATCTACGACCCTTTCGGCAACATGGCCCTCTCGACGGCCGTGGCCGCGCTTCCGGTCGTGGTTCTCCTCGCCAGCATCGGCATCTTCAACATTCGCGCGCACATCGCGGCCGGCTTGGGCTTGCTGGCAGCACTCACCGTGGCGATCTTCGCCTATGGCATGCCGCCGGCGATGGCGGGCCTTGCCGCCGCCTACGGCGCTGCGTTCGGGATGCTGCCCATCGGCTGGATCATCCTCAACGTCATCTTTCTCTATAACCTCACCAGCGCCAAAGGCGACTTCGCAATCCTGCAGCGGTCGATCGCCACCATCAGCGACGACAAACGGCTGCAGCTCCTCTTTATCGCCTTTTCGCTCGGTGCTTTCTTCGAAGGTGCGGCCGGCTTCGGCACGCCTGTCGCCGTCACCGCGGCGATGCTGATCGGTCTGGGCTTCACCCCGCTCGCCGCATCCGGCCTGTCGCTCATCGCGAACACCGCGCCGGTCGCATTCGGAGCGCTCGGTACGCCGATCATCGCTCTATCAGCCGTCACCGACCTCGACTTGCATACGCTGAGCGCGATGGTCGGGCGGCAGTTGCCGTTCTTCTCCGTACTCGTACCCTTCTGGCTCGTCACCGCCTTCGTTGGCTGGCGTCGCATGCTGGAAGTCTGGCCGCCTATTCTCGTCGCCGGTGTGGCGTTCGCCATCCCCCAGTTCCTCGTCTCCAACCTCCACGGGCCGTGGCTCGTGGACATCATCGCCGCCGTCGTCTCGATGGCCTCGCTCGCCCTCTTCCTGAAGTTCTGGCGCCCGGCGACGCCGATGACAGCCATGCCCGGAGCAACGCCCGCGACCGCCGCACCCGCGCAATCAGTCGCCACAGACGCAGCGCCGGCCGTGCGCCGCGCGTGGATGCCGTGGGTGATCCTGAGCGTGTTCGTGTTCCTCTGGGGCACGCCGCAAGTGCGCGCGCTGCTCGACGGCCTCTTCACCATGAAGCTCGCAGTCCCCGGACTCAACGAGCTGGTCCAAAAGGTGCCGCCCGTCGTCGCCAGCGCGCGCATCGAGCCCGCGGTATTCAACTTCAACATTCTGTCTGCCGCCGGTACGGGCATTCTCCTGTCGGCGCTCATCGCCGGCACCCTGCTCGGCTACGGCCTCCGCGGCCTCGCACGCGCCTACGCCGACACGCTCTATCTGGTGCGATACTCGCTGCTGACCATCTCCTGCATGATGGCCATCGGCTTCGTCTCCCGCTACTCGGGCACCGACGCCACCATGGGCCTCGCGCTGGCCGCAACCGGTCCGCTCTACCCGCTGTTCGGCACTCTCATCGGCTGGCTCGGCGTCACGCTGACCGGCTCCGACACCTCATCGAACGTTCTGTTCGGCGGCCTACAGCGCGTCACCGCCGAGCAGCTCGGCATCAGCCCGATCCTGATGGCAGCGGCCAACAGCTCCGGCGGCGTCATGGGCAAGATGATGGATGCGCAGTCGATCGTCGTCGCCTCGACGGCAACGCGCTGGTACGGACACGAAGGATCGATCCTGCGCTTCGTTGCCTTCCACTCGATCGCGCTGGCGACGCTCGTCGGCCTGCTTGTGCTCGGACAAGCCTACGTCTGGCCGCTCACGCTGCTCGTGCCGGAGTAGCGCAATTCAAGCGGCCGGTTTGCCCGATCCGCTCGAGCCGCCGACGACCCAGCCGACCAGCCAGCCGATCAGCAGCCCCGCCACGTTGGTGCCGACGAACACCAGCATGTGCAGATTGTCGGCATCGTCCGGGCTCTCGAAGCTCAGGTGGTTGACCACCCAGTTGGCGACTGTCGAGCCGAGGAACAGCGTGGCGAGCGTCGCCCCCGCGAAGGCAAAGATCATGGCGATGACGTAGCGCATTCCTATTCCCCCAGCGCGATGCGCTACTTCACTTCCCAGAACCAGATCTCGCCCGCCTGGACGTAATTCGAATAGTAGCCCACCCACGAGAACCACTCGAGCAGCCACTTGGCCGACGAGCGGTATCCGTTCCACACGTCGATGTGGTCGCCGGTGGCACGGCCGCTGTCGGAAGATCGCTTCCAATAGTCCTGGAAGTAGATGACGCCCGTGCGCCCGAAGAGCTTGGGGTAGTAGTCCGCGGCTTCAGCGCCGATGATCCGCTCGGTCGGACCGAAGCCGGGAAGCCGCGCGCCGTTGATCGCGTTGGCCAGCTGGTTGGCATTGATGAAGTGCATGTCGGAGCGCGGATGCACCGCGCACGAGGCACAGCCGCCAAGCTGGCCGTCGGTGATGCCCGCGCGCCGCAAGGCGACTCCAAGGCGGATGGCGCACTGATTGTGGAACACGGGAAAGCCCATGTGAATGAGCTCGCCTTCCATGTTCTTCAGGTCATGTGGGGCTATGCACGGCGCCGTCACGGACTCGTTGATGGGGTGTCCGCGCCAAAGATCGACGAATTGAACCATCAGTCCCTCTCCCCGTATCCCGCAACCAGCGAGCCCGGCGGCAGTATAGGCAACAGCCCTGCCCCGAACCAGCCTGTCCCTCAGCGCCCCTTTTTGGCCCTGAGGTCGGCCCAGTAGGCAAGCCGCTTACGGATATCCCGCTCGAAGCCCCGTTCTGGAGGATCGTAATACTGCGGCCGTGTGTCGAATTCATCGGGGAAGTAATTTTGCCCGGAGAATGCGTCTTCGGCGTCGTGGTCGTACTGATACCCATCGCCGTACCCCTCATCCTCCATGAGCTTGGTCGGGGCGTTTAGGATGATCTTGGGGGGCGCTAGCGAGCCGTGTTCCTTGGCCGCCCGCATGGCGCTCTTGTAGGCGACGTAGACCGCATTCGATTTGGGCGCGGTCGCGAGGTAGACCGTCGCCTGTGCCAGCGCCAGCTCACCCTCAGGACTGCCGAGAAAATCGAAGGTATCCTTGGCGGCCAGCGCCTGGACCACCGCCTGCGGATCGGCGAGGCCGATGTCCTCGACCGCCATGCGCACGAGCCGCCGCGCCAGGAACAGCCGGTCCTCGCCACCGTCGAGCATGCGGGCGAGGTAGTAAAGCGCCGCATCGGGATCCGACCCGCGTACCGACTTATGCAGCGCGCTGACCAGGTTGTAGTGGCCTTCGCGCGATTTGTCGTAGAGCGGCGCGCGCCGTTGCACCAATTCGCTCAGCGCCGTGCGATCGAGCGGTGCCTGCCCCGGCGCCACCGCGGCGAACACTTCGTCCGCGAGATTGATAGCAGCGCGCCCATCGCCGTCAGCCATCCCGATCAGCGCTTCGCGAGCGTCGGAGTCGAGCGGCAGCTTACGCTTCTCCTCCTTCTCGGCCTTCTGCAGCAGTTCTTCGATCGCCGCCGGATCGAGCCGGTTGAACACCAGCACCGCGGCGCGGCTCAACACGGCGCTGTTGAGCTCGAACGACGGGTTCTCCGTCGTGGCACCCACCAGCGTGATCGTACCGTCCTCCATGTGCGGCAGGAAGCTGTCCTGCTGCGCCCGGTTGAACCGGTGGATCTCGTCGACGAACAGGAGCGTGCCCTTGCCCTGTTCGCGACGCGCCTTTGCGCGATCGAAGGCTTTGCGCAGGTCCTGTACGCCCGAGAAGATCGCCGACAGCTGCTCGAACTCGAGCTGCGTCTCGTTGGCCAGAAGTCGCGCGACAGTGGTTTTGCCCGAGCCGGGCGGGCCCCAAAGGATGAGGCTGGGCAGCCGGCCGCTCTTCAGCATCCGCGTTAGCGTACCCGTCGGCCCGACCACTTGATCCTGGCCGACCACCTCGGAAAGCTTCGTTGGACGCAGCCGATCGGGGAGCGGACGCGGCGCCCCCTTCTCAAGTCCCGCAGCTTCGAAAAGCGTCGCCACTCGTGTTCTTCCTTGTCGAGTTAGCCCCCTCACCCGACGCTCATTGCATTCGCATCGGCCTCTCCCCGTCTTGGCGAAGCCAAGCTCCGCTTGGACGGGAGAGGCTAAGTCGTCAGTCAGCGGCGAACCTTTAACCTCTCCCTGAGGGAGAGGTCGGATGCGATCTTAAGATCGTGTCCGGGTGAGGGGTTACAAGCCAAACCTTATCAGCCCGACATTTGCAGCTTCATCGTGCGGCCGCCACGCTTGATCGTGATGCTCCACATCCGTTGCGGCGTACGCGTGATCTCGTCCAGCATCACGACGTCGGTGATCTTGTCCTTGCCGATCTGCACGATGATGTCGCCGGGCTGGAAATCGAGGCGCGCAGCGACGCCGCCTGAGCGGACAGCGACGATAACGACGCCGTCCGTCTCGTCGAGATTGAGCTCGTCAGCGACACTCGGCAGAATGTTCGACACCCGTGCCCCATCGAACGGATGATTGCCCGACAGGTTACGCACGTCGTCCTTGCCCGGCTTCGGCGCCGGCAGCAGAGGCACCTCGACGATGAGGTGCTTGCCGTTGCGGATCAGCTCAATCTTGCTCTTGTTACCGATGCCGCGCGTCGTCAGACGATAGTGCACAGAATGCGCATCGCCCACCTCGAAGCCGTCGACGGCCACGATGACGTCGCCCAGCATCAACCCGGCACGCGCCGCCGCCCCATCGTTCGTCAGCCGCATGACTGCGGCACCGGAAACGCGGTCGAGCTTGAACAGCGTGGCCTTTTCACGGTCGATCGTCTCGAGCTGCGCACCAAGCCACGGCCGCTCGATCTTCTTGCCGGCGACGGCATTGTCCGCGACCAACCGCACCAGGTTCGACGGAATGGCAAAGCCGATGCCGACTGAGCCGCCCGACTGCGAAAAGATCATCGTATTGATACCGGCGAGTTTGCCGTCCATGTCGACCAGCGCACCGCCCGAGTTGCCCGGATTGATCGCCGCGTCGGTCTGCAGGAACACCTGCGTATCGGACTGCGCCATCTCCGTGCGCGCCAGGGCCGAGATGATGCCGCTCGTCACCGTCTGGCCGACGCCGAACGGGTTGCCGATGGCCAGCACCACGTCGCCGACCTCCATCTTGTCGCTGTCGGCGAACTTGAGGAACGGAAAGTCGTTGCCGCCCTTTTCGATCTTCAGCACGGCGAGGTCGGTACGCTCGTCCTGCGCCACGATCTTGGCGTCGTATTCGCGCTTGTCGAACAGCGCCACGCGGATCTGTGTGTCCGTGCCGCCTTTGACGACGTGCGTGTTGGTGACGATGACGCCGTCGGGGCTGATGATGACGCCCGAGCCGAGCGACTGCTGGATGCGCTCCTGCGGCAGGCCGAAGCCGCCGCGGCCACCAAAGAACCGCTGGAAGAACGGATCGTTCGCGAACGGCGATGCGTTCGTCCGCACTTTGGAGCGCACGTAGACGTTCACCACCGCCGGCGCCGCCCGCTTCACGATCGGCGAGTACGAATAGACCAGCGCCTCGCGCGACGGCGGCGGCTGGCGCTCCTGCGCCTGCGCCACGTACACGGCGCAAAGCCCAGCAAGGGAGGCCAGCGTCAAGGCGGCAACTTTGAAGATGCGGTCGATGGACATGGTCTGGGCGCGATCCTTGGCACGTTACGTCGGTGCGGATCCCGCCTTATTCCAGAAGCGAAGAGCCGCGGCACTGATACCATAGCGCGCGCCATCGTGGCGCCCCCGTGGCGTCCCTGAGGCGTCGCTACGGCCTCCGCCGGCCCGGGCCCCGAAATCCGGGCCGAAACCGGCCCCTCAGATGATTTCCATCGCCCTGAGGCTTGCCGCCGCCGCCGTCACCGCCTCCTCCGCCGAGTGAAACTTCTGGCCGAGGACCTTCAAAGCCTTGGCGTTGCTGATCTCGCGCGGGAACCCGAGATCGGGAAGCACCGCCTTCAGCCGGGTGTCAACCATGGCCATCATGCGAACCGCGAAGTCCGGCAGCTCCCCGCGAGGCACCTTCCTCTTGAGATCAGGCAGCGCCTTCGCCACCAGCCTGCCGAGCTCCATGAGAGGGATATAGCCGTTGGCCGTAATGAACCGCTGCCCCGCCGCGTCGGGATTGATCATGGCGAGGGCATGCGTCACCGCAACGTCGCGCACGTCGCTGACCGGGAAAGCGATCTTGGGCGCAAACGGATAAGCCCCCGTGCCGATCAGCCTGATCACCTCGATCGACGTCGACAGGTCGGCATCGGGCGCCGGGCCGAGAACGAAGGCCGGGTTGATCACCGAAAGCTCCGGCGCCCCCGGCGTCGACTTCACGTAGTCCCACGCCGCCCGTTCGGCAATCGTCTTGGATCTTGTGTATGGCGAGATGTCCGGACGCTCGGGGTTGGTCCAATCGGTCTCGTCGAACACATGCCCGTACTGGGCTTCGGGCCACGGCGTCGTGATCGCGGCAACCGACGACGTCAGCACCACGCGCTTCACGTTCGCCTTCGTCGCAGCCTTGAGCGCGCGCAACGTGCCCTCACGCGCCGGACGGATGATCTCGTCGGCGTCCTTGACATGCTTGATCGGAAAAGGAGACGCCACATGCTGCACGTACGTGCAGCCGGCGACGGCCTCGTCCCAGCCGGCATCCGACAGCAGATCGGCTTGGACGAATTCCACCGCACTTGCCGTGGCGCCGGCATTGCCGATGCCGCGTGCGACCTCGTCCGCCCGGCGCAGGTCGCGTATCGTGCCGCGCACGGAATACCCCTGCCGCACCAGCTCAGCGATGACGTGCTTGGCAATGAAGCCCGAGGCTCCGGTGACGAGGACCTTAGGCGCTGCCATCTGCATCCCCTGCTTACTGTTCTGCCGTTGCCGGCGACGCTTCAAAACTGTCTGCTGCCCCGGACTTAACCGACGCTGAAATGCTCCGCAGCATTTAACGGAGCCCGCCGCTCCTGGAAAATGGTTTTACGCGCCGAAATCCTCCGTGCGGGCATCGAAGGGCTTTTTCCCTTCCTGCATTAACGATGCCGTTGCGGCGAGCCCGAAACGAAAAAGCCGGCGCACTTGGCGCCGGCTTCGAATTCTTCGCAGCAGAGAAAGCTCGGCCGGATCAGGCGTCGGCTGCCGCGGCGGCAGCGGCTTCCTCGTGGCGCCCACGGTCTTCCTTGCCCTTGATCGACGTATCGCGATCGACGAGCTCGATGACGGCGCGCGGGGCGCTGTCGCCGTAGCGGAAGCCGGCCTTGAGAACGCGCGTGTAACCGCCGGCGCGGTCCTTGTAGCGAGGCGCCAGGACGTCGAACAGCTTCTTGGCCATCTCCTCGTCGCGCAGGCGCGAGGCGGCCAGACGGCGCGAGTTGAGATCACCGCGCTTCGCCAGCGTGATGTACTTGTCGACGACGCGCTTCAGATCTTTCGCCTTCGCCAGCGTCGTCACGATCTGCTCGTGCCGGATGAGCGAGGCCGCCATATTCGAGAACATGGCTTGGCGGTGGCTGCTGTCGCGGCTGAAACGCCGTCCCAGATTCTTGTGTCTCATGTCAGTTCCCTTAGGTTGTTTAACGGGGAGGTTCTATGGCCTCACCTCGCTAGGCTCGTGAATCGTGGCCCCGGTGTCGCAAGATCGGATGACCTTGCGCGCCGGAGATCGCACGCCGTCTTAGTACTGATCCTCGAAGCGCTTCGCCAGCTCTTCGATGTTGTCCGGCGGCCAGTTCGGGACTTCCATGCCGAGGTGGAGACCCATGGACGCTAGAACCTCTTTGATCTCGTTCAGCGACTTGCGGCCGAAGTTCGGGGTGCGAAGCATCTCCGCTTCGGTCTTCTGGATCAGGTCGCCGATGTAGACGATGTTGTCGTTCTTCAAGCAGTTCGCCGAGCGCACAGAAAGCTCGAGCTCGTCGACCTTCTTGAGCAGCGCTGCGTTGAACGCCAGCTCCGGATGACGCGTCTCTTCGACGGCCTTCTTCGGCTCCTCGAAGTTGATGAACACGGCCAGCTGGTCCTGCAGAATGCGGGCGGCGAGCGCGATCGCATCCTCGGGCTTGACCGAGCCGTCGGTCTCGACCGTCATCGTCAGCTTGTCGTAGTCGAGGATCTGGCCTTCGCGGGTGTTCTCCGTCTTGTAGGAGACCTTCTTCACCGGGCTGTAGAGGCTGTCGACCGGAATGAGACCGATCGGAGCATCTTCAGGACGATTGCGATCGGCGGCGACATAGCCCTTACCCATGTCGGCCGTGAACTCCATGCGAATGGAGGCGCCCTGGTCGAGGGTGCAGATCACGTGCTCGGGGTTGAGGATCTCGACATCCGGGCCAGCCTCGATGTCCTTGGCGCGGACCGGACCGCCGCCTTCCTTCTTGAGCACCATGCGCTTCACGCCTTCGGAGTGAATCCGCAGCGCGATTTCCTTGATGTTCAGGATGATGTTGGTGACGTCCTCGCGCACCGACGGAATCGACGAGAACTCGTGCAGCACGCCATCGATCTGCACGGTCTTGATCGCGGCGCCCTGCAGCGACGAGAGCAGGATGCGGCGCAGTGCGTTGCCGAGCGTCACGCCGAAACCGCGCTCGAGCGGCTCTGCGACGACGGTCGCGATGCGGTTGCGATCGCGGCCGGCTGCCACGTCGAGCTTGTTCGGCTTGATTAGATCTTGCCAGTTCTTCTGCAGAACATTGACCACGGGGTGCCTCGCTACCTTTGACGTCCGCGCCGGGGATGGCAGACGTATTGAATACAGCTTGCAACAGCGCACGCACTGAAGCGGCGCACGGCGGGACGGAAGTGTCGTCGCCCCGCCGGAAGAGTTTTAGACGCGACGGCGCTTGCGCGGGCGGCAGCCGTTGTGCGGGATCGGCGTGACGTCGCGGATCGACGTGATCTGGAAGCCGACCGACTGCAGCGCGCGCAGAGCCGATTCACGACCTGAGCCCGGACCCGTCACCTCGACCTCGAGGATCTTCATGCCATGCTCCTGCGCCTTGCGGCCGGCGTCCTCGGCAGCGACCTGCGCTGCGTACGGCGTCGACTTGCGCGAGCCCTTGAAGCCCTTCGTGCCCGACGACGACCAGGCAATCGTGTTGCCCTGCGCGTCGGTGATCGTGATCATCGTGTTGTTGAACGACGCGTTGACGTGTGCGACGCCCGACGTGATGTTCTTCTTCTCGCGCTTGCGCACTTTTGCGCGCCCTGCGGGAGCTGCTGTATCCTTGGCCATCCGTTGGTCTCTCCAGGGGCCGCGCCGCGACCCGTCATGCGAAATTCGTCAAAAGCGAGCAGGGACGGCCGCTGAGGCCATCCCCGATGAAGTTCGATCAGGCCTTCTTCTTGCCCGCGATCGCCTTTGCCGGACCCTTGCGGGTGCGTGCGTTGGTGTGCGTGCGCTGGCCGCGGACCGGGAGGCCCTTGCGGTGGCGCAGGCCGCGGTAGCAACCGAGGTCCATGAGGCGCTTGATGTTGGTGATGACCTCGCGGCGCAGGTCGCCCTCGACGAGATAATCGCGATCGATCGTCTCGCGGATCTGCAGCACTTCGGCGTCCGTCAGCTCATTGACGCGGCGCTCGGCAGGAATGCCGACCTTGGCGCAAATGTCCTTGGCATACTTCGGGCCGATGCCATGAATATACTGCAGCGCAATCACTGTGCGCTTCTGCGTCGGAATGTTGACGCCTGCGATACGGGCCACACATCTCTCCTGAGGTATCGATTGCTGCTGGCAGGGACGCTTGCCGCCCCCGATGCGGCAATCCCGCTGTTCTTAGTGTTCCTGCGCCAAAAACGCACCTCTCCAGCCCGTTGGCGATTGCGGGCGGTTTCGAGCGTGCGTTAAGAAGCAGGTGTTGTACCGAAGCCCTACGTCCCCGTCAATTGTCTGATAATGGTTTTTTCAAGGTGCGGCGACGCGATCAAGAACGTTGTCCAATTGCGCTGCCACCTCGTTGATCGGCGCCATTCCGTCAACGCAGTCCAGCTTCTCCTTGGCGAAGTAGTAACCAATCAGCGGCGCCGTCTCGCGGTAATAGGCCATCAGCCGCTTCTTCAGCGCCTCTGCATTGTCGTCGCTG
>CALRVN010000062.1:0-12971 GCA_943371625.1 Hyphomicrobium sp. CS1GBMeth3 | reverse complement strand
GGCCGCGATAGTGCGGTCACGATCGCTGCACTGAGCGCCGCCATCAGCATCGGAAGAAAGATCAGGATGTATCGGTGCGATACGTACCCGCTCGCGACTGCCATCATGACGACGAACGCGGCAAAGAGGATCGGCAGAGCCCAAAGCTCGCGACGCTTCTCGTGCCAGGAAAGCCAAAACAGCGAAAGCACGCCCGGCAGGCGGGACCACGGTTCAGAACCGATAATCAGGTTATACAACGTACGGCGCTGCGCCGGCTTGCCGTCTCCAAATGGATTGAAGCGATCGACCATCTCTGAGAGATACGCTTCACGCATTGCGACAGATCCGTATTTCGCCACCTGGACCGCTGGCCAAAGCGCGATCCCGACGAGTGTCAGAGCAAGCGCGACGCGAAAATCACGGTCCTTGAGGACCGACTCGACGCCAGCCCCGCGAGAGAACTCGACGGCGAGAACTGGGGCGGCGGCGAAGGCAAGGGCGACAGGCGTTTTCTGAAGCGCACCTAGCACGCAGGCGATCGCGACGAGATACCACCAGCGTGGCTTCTTGAGCGCGATCAGACTCGCAACCAATGCGAGATAGGCAAAGAACACGGAGCCGGTGTCGAGCAGCGCCGACAGAGTGTGGAACCAAAAGGTCTGCGAGCTGGCCAGCAGCAGCACCGAAATCGGCGCCACCCATCGGTTGCCAGGGCAGATGATGATCGCCAGCCAACCTGTAAGGACAAGAACCCCGATTCCGAGAAGGAACGAGGGAAGCCGCGTAGCCGTCTCCGGACTGAATCCCGCCTTCATCAAGCCGGCGCTGGCCCAGTATTGCAGTGGCGGCTTCTTGAAAGTCGGAAGGTGGTTACTGAACACCGTGGTCCAGTCACCGTGGGTCAGGACGCTGCTCGCCCTGTCCAGCGTGTAATACTCGTCGTAGTGCCGAAGCGAGCCCACCGAAACGAATTGGGCGTGATAAATCGCGACCGCAAACAATACGCCCATCGCCAGCAATAGCGCCGGCGACAAGTCCCTCAAAGACGGCCGCCCCCGCAAACTCTACCCCCGCAAGAACCAAGGTTAAAAAAACAATGTTCTGTTGGTAGGAGAATGGGTGGAGGTGAACAAGCAAAACCATCTATTTTGGTTTCTTGCGACAACGCCGGCCGGCGGCTTGTCTTGCACCGGCTCTAAGTGCCGATGAATGCCGGGCCTGAAGCCATAGTCCAGTTCCCGGATCCCACGCTTTAGTCGTGCCAGCCTGCACGATTGTGACATCCGCGTGGACGGCCCGCTGAAGATTGCAAAGTGCCCCCCACAGCCGTCCAGCGCGCCGTCCGGCCTAACAGCGCCGCCCAGCAGCGAATATGGCCGCTGGGCGCCCGCCTGATCAGTGCGTCTCGACCCGCTGTCCCACCGTCTGCGTCAGCGGCTTGCGGGTGATCTCTAGAAGATCGCCCGCCTGCAGTGCCGTCATGGCGTCGGCGGTAAACCGCTTCAGCCCGCTCGAAGTGCGCCGCGCGATGGTGAAATGCAGATCCTGCGGCGTCGCCGGAAGCGCCAGGGCTGCGCTGCCCGCGGCGCGGATCAGTCGCTCGCTCGACAGCAGCACGAGATCCTCTTCTGCGATCTGGGACTCCAGGCTGTTGAGATCGCGGTACAGACCCATCTGGCTCTCTGCATCCAGTTTGGTGATGTCGTGCCGCGCCTGTGCCAGCTTCTCTTCCGTCTGCGCCAGCGTCGACTTCACCGTGTCCTCGCGCTCAAGCACGTCGGAAAGCTCGCCGCGCACCTGAAACAGCGTGTGATCGTTGAAGGTGCCTTTGGCACGCATCCCAGTCACGAGGTTGAGACGCTCCGACCGGTTCTTGATGCTCTCCTCTACGTGCGTCAGACGGGTCCGCAAGAGATCGATCTCACGCTCTGCGGAAGTCATCGTCGCCTGCAGCGACCTCCTCTGTGCCTCGCGGGCGGCTAGCGCAAGTCTACGCTCCGTGGTGAACGTGCTGACGAGCGCGCTCGCCTTGTCGACGCCGACGATCTCCATCAGCCGCTCGGGAACTTCGGCTTCTTTGCCGTCCCGCTCTCCGACGAGCGCCGCCTGACGGGCGAGCAGCAACTGCAGCTGCCGCGCCGACTTATCACGCCGCTCGCGTTCGCGAATGGACTCGGACGCGCGAGAGAAGTCCGCGTAGGCGGTGTCCAGACCGTCGGACAATGCAATAGCGTGCATCACCGTCATGCCGGGCGTGTACTTGTGCGTGCCCGCCTTCGTGATCGTGCCGACGATATAGATCGGCTCGCGGTCGGAAAGGATGATGCTCGCCACGCCGTTACGGCCGAGGTTGGACTTGAACAACGCTGCAAGGTGCTCTTCGAGCTGGCGCGGGTTCTGCCCCACGATCGGAACGGAGCCGAACAGCGGCAGGAAGATGTTGCCGTCGTCCTCCACCACGTATTCCCCGGACAGCTCGACCCGCTCGACGAGTTGCGACTGTGCGGGGGCGCCGGGATCGTCGGCATCGACCTTCTCGAAGAACGCGATCTTCAGGCGATCACCGATGTAGTAGGCCGCGGCGTCGCCGCTCGCATTGTCAGCGACCAAAGTCGCGGTGGTGCCAGTAGTGACGGTCGCTGGGGTGGTGGTTGTCGGATACGCCGTGGCCATCCTGGTCGGCGCGGGCTCTGGCATCGGAGGCGGAGCCCCTGGCGCAGCAGCCGCTACGGCAGCCGCTGCCACCGCAGCGGCCGAGACGGGTCTGGTCGCGTCATTCGCCCACACGACGATCGCCGACACCGAGATCAGGGCCCCCGCTGAGAGAACCATCACCGCCGAGCGACCTGTCTGCCGCTTCAATTTGTTCATTTCCCACTCCCTGTACAAAAAACTCAAACTCGAAATCCCCCGCGCCCTTTGAAAAGGCTATGCAGCGGGACGGGCCAGCACGCTGCCTGTGCGCACAAGCTTGCCCCATCCAACAAAACGGCCCTTCACCGCGGCCAACAGGCTGCGCAGGGCCACCACGTAGAGAAGTTGTCGATAGCAAAACCGTTGCAGGACAATAAGCGGTATCAACGACCAGCTCCTGAGAATGTCCATGCGCAGCGCCGCCACTGCAGCTCCGATATCCAGCAGCTGGAAGAACGCCCAATACAGCAGCAGCGGTCGCAAGCTGTTGAGCTCCTGCGGGCGACCGGTCTCGACGTAGCTCATGGCCGTCTCTACCACGCTCCACAACAGCAGCGCGTCCATGAGCGGCGCAATCAGCGCGAACGTGAACTGGAACAAGTAGACGTTCGGTAGCGTGATCAACGCAAGCGGCAGCGGACCTTTGCGCAGGATGGTGCCTGCGTTCTTATGTGCCACCTGCAGCGTGCCGAACAGCCAGCGGAACCGCTGCTTCAGGAAAGCGCGCAGCGTCTCCGGTGCTTCAGTGTGCGCCAGCGCGCGCGGCTCATAGATGACTTTCCAGCCGTGGCGCTCTAGCGCCAACGTGACGTCGGCATCCTCCGCGAGAGTGTCGCTGGCGTATCCACCGACCTCGATCAGCGCTTCCCTGCGCCAAGCGCCGATCGCGCCCGGCACGACGCTGATGGCGTTGAACAGCTCGAACGCGCGCCGGTCGAGGTTCTGACTGGTCTCGTACTCGATCGCCTGGAACCGCGTCAGCAGATTGATCTGATTGCCGACCACGGCAGAACCCGCAACAGCGCCCAATTCGGGGTTGCCGAAGTGGCGCACGAGATAGCCGATCGCATCGGGGTCGAGAACCGTATCGGCATCGATCGCCACGACGACGTCGGCCTCGGTGCAGTGCAAGGCGAAATTCAGGGCTGCGGCCTTGCCGCCGTTCGGCTTCTCGAACACCTTCACGCTCGGGTTGCCGGCGAAGGCGCGGCGCACGACGTCAGCGGTTCCATCCTTCGATCCGTCGTCGACGACGATGATGTCGAAGGGCGCTTCGAGAGTGGCCGAGAGCAGCGAGTTGATCGTGCTGCAGATGACCTTCGCCTCGTTGTAGGCCGGAACGAGCACGGCAATCGATTGCGGAAGCCAGTCTATTTCATGGCGTCGCCGGTGGCGGCGCTCCTGCACGGTCGCGCCGACGACGATCAAACAAAGCCGCGTCGCACCCAGTATCGTGGCGCCGATCACCACGTACGGCACAGCGGCATAGACGGCCTGGAGAATGGCGTACCACAGCGATCGCAGAAGCTGACCGAAGTTGGCGAGCACCTCCGACGTCTGCACACGCGGCATGACGTCGTCGAGAGACTTACCCAGCAAGCGATGCAGCGGCACAAACGTGAAGCCCTCGGCCGTGAGCGTGTCGATAATTTTCGGCAGCGCGTCGATCGTCGGCTTTCGGTTACCACCGCTGTCATGCAGCAGTATGACTTGTCCCGTCTCGTCCTTGGCCTGGTCGATGATACGTTGCGAGATCTGTCCGCTGGTCGGACCAGACCAGTCGAACGGATCGACGGCGGCAGAGACGGTGAGGTACCCGAGCTCGGCGGCCCGTTCGATGACGTGCGGCGCGCCAGGCTCCTGTAGCAGGTGCCGTGACGCGTACGGCGGTCGGAAGAACTTGGTGTGGCGGCCGAGAACGGATTCCAGCACGCGCTGCGTCCCGTTCAGCTCGAACTCCACCGAAGTATCGGGGTCGTCGAGCAGGTCGGCGTGCGAATAGGTGTGATTGCCGATGTCGTGACCCTCGGCGATGATGCGTCGCATCAGCTCCGGGTACGCGACCGCGTTCTTTCCGATGACGAAGAACGTCGCCTTCGCGCCCTTCTCGGCGAGAATATCGAGAATGATCGGCGTGTAGCGTGGATCGGGTCCGTCGTCGAAGGTCAAAGACAGCAGCTTCTTGTCGGCGATGGTCGGCGTCGGAAGCTCGGCCTGCCTCGGCAGCACTGTGAAGGATTGCCGGACAATCAAACCCAACGCGTCATTATAAGCGAGGTCGCGCTCCCCGCTGTGCTCCGTCGCCTGGTAGTCGATGAAGTCGCCGACCGTGCGGCTGTAAATGTCGCTGCCGGGTTGCGGCTTGCGCAGCGCCGCAAGCGCGCCGGCGTCCGGGAGTTTGCCGCGGCCGAGGACATCCCAGATTCCCGGATCCTCTAGACCGAGCCGCCACACTGCGACGCCGGCGGGTCGCAAAGCGAGCGCTGTCTTTGCTTGATTGTATGCTGTGACCGCGTCGAGGAACCAAACTTCATGCTCGAGGCCATTCTCGTCGTAGGCGAAGTGCGGATTGAGCACGGGTGCCGCGAACGCTAGCGGCGCATGCGCTTCCCCCGCCGCATCCCACGCAGACTGCACGGCGATCTGGCGTTTTCTTCCCAGTCCGTCCCAGTCGTAGCCAAACGAACCTATGCCCACGATGAGCTTCGCCCGGTTGAGCGCTGCGAACGTCGTCGCCATTTGGCTCTCGAACCAGCCCTGTGTGGCGATCGGTCCGGGACGCTGCCGCGCGGGGCCCTCGTACGTCTCTACGAGGACGTAGTCGGACGCATCGACGAGTGCTTGCGCGCGTGCCGCTACATCTTCCGGATCGAGCGACACGATGACTTGCTGTCCCTTCGGACGCAGCTTCTCGCGCAGCTGGCGCAAAAATGCAGCGAAGTTTGCGTGTGCGGACGCGGGCATCCCGACGAGATTGACGACGACCCCTGCATACCCGTTCGTTTCCAGGTAGTCGGCAATGGCCTGGACCCTGCGCTGACGTCCGGCGTTCGTCGCCAGCAGCGCCGCGATCTGTGACGGCTGCAAGCCGTTGTCGAGCTGGGGGAAGATTTTGACGTGCGGTGCGTTCTTCTTGAGCCACGCGTTCGTCTTCGTCTCGCGCGGCTTTTCATCTTGCCCGATTCCGCTTTCACTCCGCGCAAACAGGATCCAGTCCGCGATGATCGCGTCGATCTGATCTGCGTGACGGCGCAGGGCGATCAGACTGCTCGGGTCTGAGTTCGTGAGATACGCAAAGCGCATCGCGGAGGCGGCGGAAGCGTGAACTTGGCGGCTGCGCGCGGCAACGAGACCGTCGGACGAATACACCTCGACGTCGAGCGCGGCCTCGCTGCTCATAGGTGCGCGATCAGCATTGAGCGGCATCGGAGGCAGAGCGGGTGTGTAGATCAGGCCGGCCGCGACACCGGCGATGACTACTGCGGCCGCGAACGCGATGGCGGCGATCACAAGATTGACGCGACGGGCACGACGCCCGTCAGGGTCATGGAAAACTGGTTTTACGCTACCGCTCATGGCCGTTCCGTGCGAACGGAAGGCCCTTTTCAGGCCGGGCCGTTGCTACTCAAATTGGTACAGAGCTTAACGATAGCAAAACCATTGCGATACTCAATGGGTTACATGCGTTTTCATGATGCCAAAGCAGACCAGAGGCCTGCACACGTGGCGCCCTGTGGCACGAAATCCATCAGATGTCGGATATATGACGGAGGACACGCACAGCGTGCACGGAGTTATTCGATGTTCAGGATAAGCTTTGCGCGCGCTGCCTCGCGCAACAGGCGGTGCTCCCAACCCTCTGTTCGACAGTCATTGTCGTCCCTCGGATGACCTCTATGCCGGTTGCAACCGGCCGCTCTCCAGGTCTCTCCCGCGCCCAGGCACTGACTGAGGCGCTTCTGCCTTGATCGCTGCGACTTTCATGCGCCGATCTTGCTGACCTCAAAGCGCTCCGGAGCGCCGTCTGTCGCGGCAGAATCCACCTTTCCCAAGTCTACGCAAACATCAATTCATTCTTAATAATCAAGGCAGTTGGTCGAGCTAACGATCAGTGAAAGATTGTCCCCAACCGGGGCAGTTTTCGCCTCGCAATTTTTGCGCGCCACTGAAAAACAGCGCGGCGCTTCGAGGGGAAAAACGTCATGGCCAAGCCGAAAAAGATCTCTTTCGCCAAGCTCTGCGGGATTGTGGCGCCGTCCTTCATCACCAAGAACCCCTGCGCCGTCATCACCGAGAAGCCCTGCGTCAAAGACAGCTGCTTCATCCACGAATCCTCGGGCAAGTTGAAGTTCAAGGACACCGCCGGCGATAAGCACAAGGCTACGTTTACGCCGGTTGGCGGCGACTACATCGGCAGCTTCACCCTCGGCAAGATCGATCAGAAGAAAGACACGCTGAACTGGTCGTTCAAGGTCAAGGACGGCGACCTGGACTATCTCGCGTGCGGCGAGACCCTCGTTCAGAAGTACGTGGTCAAGATCATCGACGGCTGCGGCAAGTCGAAGACGACCACTGTGACGATCAAGATCGTCGGCACCAACGACGTGCCCTGCATCACCTCCGGTCCGCAGATTGGCCACGTCACCGAAATCTCGGAATGCGCCCCGCAGAAGGACTGCGAGGATTGCGGCGGCGATGAAGGCGTCCCGGCGCGCGTCGCCTCCGAAGGCGAGACCCAGCACGGCGAAGGCAAGGACGACGACTGCGGCTGCGACGACGACAAGTGCGGCGGCGAAGGCGAGAACACGACCACGCACACGCAGAACGGCCTCATCACCTTCAAGGACGTCGACAAGTCCGACAAGCACACCGCCTCCGTTACTCCGACCGGCAACGGCTACCTCGGCACGCTGACGCTCGGCGCTCTCAATCAGGACACCGACTCCGTCGCCTGGACCTTCACGGTCGACGACGCGCTGCTCGATAGCCTGAAGCCCGGCGAGACGCTGACCCAGGTCTATAAGGTCACCATCACCGACAACCACGGCGGCAAGGCCACCACCACGATCACCATCGTGATCTGCGGCACCGACGACGGCGTCAAGATCTCCGGCCTCGACGCTGAAGGCGCCGACCTGTGCTTCTATGAGAACGACCTGTCGTGCGACCGCGGCCCGGGAGAGTCCGACGGCTCCTCGCCCGACGCTTCGCAGCTGACCAAGACCGGCAACTTCAAGATCGACTCGCCCGACGGTCTCGACACCGTGAAGATCGGCGGCGTGACCGTCATCTCCAACGGCGCGCTGACGGGCACGCTCGAGATCACTGTTCCGGAAGGCAAGCTCACCGTCACCGCGTTCGACGCCGCTACCGGCATCGTCACCTTCAAGTTCGAGCTGACCGACAACGTCGTCAATAACCCTTGGGATGACAGCTTCACGCGCAGCTTCAACGTGACCGTTACCGACAAGGACGGCAGCTGCGCCACGGCGAGCCTCGACATCGAGATCAAGGACGACGTCCCCACGATCTGCCGCACCGACGAGCCGCTACCCTGCCTCATCGTCGACGAGACCTGCCTGGACGAAGATGCCACGGCCGAAGTCGCATCCCTGTTCGGCACCAAGTACGGCGCCGACGGCCCCGGCGACGTGAGCTACGCACTTGAGCTCGGCGCTGACACTTCGACCGGCCTCAAGGATACCGAGACGGGCCTCAAGATCACGCTGAAGCTCGACGGCGGCGTCGTAAAGGGCGTCATCGACGACAAGGGCACCGAGAAGACGGTCTTCACCCTGACCATCAGCGCGTCGGGCACTCTGACGCTCGATCAGCTGCGCGCGATCGTGCATCCCGATAACACGGATCCGGACGACGCCGTATCGATCATCGGCTCCGGCAAGATCTCGATCCTCGCCACCGCGACCGACGCCGACCACGACGCCGACTCCATCAGCGTCGACATCACCGGCCAGCTGAAGTTCGAGGACGACGGCCCGTGGGCCAAGTCGGAAACCGACACCGTGAAGGCCGATGGCCCGCCGGCAACCGGCAACGTCGTCACCGGCGTCGACACCGACAACGTGCCCAATGACGATACCAATAAGACCGACGGCGCCGCCGATTCACTCGGCGCCGACGGCTTCGGATCGATCAAGTGGACCGGCGAGAACAACAAGGAAATTGTCGGCCAATACGGCAAGCTCGTCGTCGACGCCGCTGGCAACTACAAGTATGTCGTCGACACCACCAACGCGACCGTGAAGGCGACGGACGCGAACGACCCGGCGCTCGTCGAGGAGTTCAAATACACCGTCTACGACAAGGATGGTGATCCCTCCGAAGCCACTCTCACCATCAAGGTCGAGGGTGTCTCGGACTCGGTGCCGCAGATCTCCGGCGCGCCTGTGTTCACGGTCGACGAGGACGCACTCGCAGGCCACAACACCGACGCTGGCCGCCCCGGCGAGTTCAATGGCGGCGGGCTGGCCATTTCGGTTGGAAACTTCGTCGTCGACTTCGGCAACGATCTTCCCGCCAACCTGTCGTCGGCGATCGAGCTTCTCGATGAGGGCGTCCTTGACGGCCAGTTGAAGGCTTTCGGTCAGAACGTGACGTTCGCGCTTGTCGGCGGGCAGCTGGTTGGCACGGCCAATGGAACCGAGGTCATCCGCATCAAGATCGAGACCCCGACGGCCGGACCTGGAGCAACCCAGGCGACTTACACGTTCACGGCTACCCTCAAGGCGCCCCTGACTCACGCGGACACCACCAGAGAGGATTCCGACCAGCTGACGGGAATTTCATTCAAGGTGACCGACAGCGACGGCAGCGAGAAGACTGGAACCTTCGACGTGACCGTCGTTGACGACATCCCCGTCGCCGGCGCCAGCTCCAAGAAGATCGTGGAAGGCTCCAAGCTCGACACCAATCTTCTGCTTGTGCTGGATATCTCGCGCAGCATGGATGATCCGTCGGGGCTCACCAACTTGACCCGCCTCGATGTGCTCAAGGCCGCTGTCGTGGAGCTGCTCGAGCAGTACGACAACATGGGCGACATCCGGGTCCGCATCGTCACCTTCAGCTCCGACGCTGACGATGTTGGCAACACGTGGCAGACCATCGACCAAGCAAAGGCGTCGGTGCTGGCGCTGACGGTTGATGGCTTCACCAACTACGATGCCGCTCTTGCTGAGGCTCAGAGTGCATTCGGCTCAGCGGGTAAGCTTGTCGGCGGCGCTCAGAACGTCTCCTACTTCATTTCCGACGGCGAACCCAATCAGCCGGACAACAGCCCTGGCATCAACTCCACCGAGCAGGCCGCCTGGGAGACCTTCGTCGATAACAACAACATCGTCTCGCATGCCTTGGGTGCCGGTTCTGGCGTTACCGAATCTGCTTTGAACCCGATCGCCTTTAATGGCGTGAACTCGTCACAGATCCCCGCCGTCGCGGTCACCGATCTGTCGCAGCTCACGGCGACCCTTGTCGGCACGGTGAATGCCGTCTCGACGACCGGCAATCTTGTGACCGATGGCTCCGGCGGGTTCGGCGCCGACGGCGGCCACGTTCACTCCATCACCCTTGGCGGGCAGACCTTCACTTACAATGCGGGTACGGACTCCGTGTCCGCCACTGCAGGCACGGCCACCAGCTCGTTCAACGCGGCCCTCAACATCCTCACCGTCACCGCGCTGAGTGGCAGCAAGTTCGTCGTCGACCTCGATGATGGCTCCTACACCTACACCGGCCCGTCGACGATCAATGGCCCCGTGAAGGAGATCATCGACTTCACGCTGATCGACAACGATGGCGACCAGGCGTCGAATAAGCTCACGATTGACATCACCGACGGTGATCGCGCTCCGATCGTGCGCGATGACCACGTCATCACGAACCTGACGGGCAACACCATCGATATCCCCGAGTACGCTCTGCGTTATAACGACAGCGATCCGGATGGTCAGGCTCTGTCCATCACTGCTCTCAGCAACTCGTCCAGCGGTAACGCCGCGTTCCTGTCCTCGGCCATCCACGACGTGAAATTCACCGATACTAACAGCCAGAGCGACGGCGGGCGCTTCGACTATACTGCCTCAACCACGAGCCCGGCCGCCAGTGACACCGCCACCGTCACCGTCGACCGCGAGCAGTACAACGACAACCCCCTTAACGGGACCGGGCTCGGGGAAATCCTGATCGGGCGCGACTCGAGCGACACGATCAACGGCTACGAGGGCAATGACGTACTGATCGGCGGTCTAGGAAACGACACGCTGAACGGTGGCGCCGGAAACGATGTGTTCGTCTTCAACACGACACCTCACAGCTCTAACAACCGCGACACGATCACGGACTTCGACGGCAATCCTACCGGTGGCCAAGACCTCATCTATCTCGACCACGACATCTTCGCGAAGCTGACGACCTTGGGTCAGCTCTCGGCAGACAACTTCCACATCGGCTCCAGCGCGGCCGATGCCACCGACTACATCATCTACAACCAGTCGACGGGCTTCCTCTCCTACGACGCCGACGGAACCGGCGTGGGGGCTGCGGTCCAATTTGCGCAGCTCACCGGCAATCCGACGACGATCGATCACACCGACTTCGTGGTCGTCTAACGACACCGGCAGGGACCGGCAACCGCCGGTCCCTGCTGCTTCTTTGCTCCAAAGCGAATGCTGCTTTGCGGGCGCCGGAACCCTTCCGGCGCCGAAACTTTTTTCTTGCCCGTGGCGAATCACAAGCCACCCCATCGCTGGCGCCCTGCGAATCAACCATTGCTTAAAAAGTGTTTGATCCGCACGCGCGGTTCATCGCGCATGCAGATGGGAACCAGGGGATAATTCATGCAGAACTTCCGGATCGCGCTGGCGATCGTTGCGACGGCGGTGCTGGCAATGTTGCCCGAGCCCTCGCGCGCCGACATGGGCTTGGCGCCTGTAGGACCAAATGGGACGTATCTCTCCTTCGAGGGTGGCTACCTCTATCAGAACGGCAACAAGGTAGATGGCTTTGGCGCTATCGCCACGCCGGGCGGCCCGACCAACGAGGTCTATGCCGACCCGAAGAACGGGTTCTTCGTCGGCGGCCTGATCGGCTACGAGCACGGCACGCCCTTCCTGTTCAGCTTCCACCGCGCCGAGCTCTACGTGATGTTCGGCCGCACCGAGGACAGCTCGGGGAATTCCGCTCCGCCTCTGGAGGACATCACCCTGAAGACGGTGGATGGCGACATCCTTGGTTTCGGCGGCTTGAACGGCAATGTCTCGGTCGAGCGCAAGACCTGGGAAGGCGCGATCCGCCTCGAGCACGATCAGGTGCACAGCCCGCACACGACTATCACTTGGGTGCTGGCGCCGTTCATCCGCGACTTCAAGGAAGACAGCAACACCGTCGTCACCACGGCCACCTGCTGCGGCGGCTGCTGCGAATTCAATCGCGGCGGCGACGTCGACTCGTTCCTCTACGGTGTCTATCTCGCGGCCGAGCCCGAGCACCTGATCCACCACAACCTCTACCTCGTCGGCCGCCTCGGCGCCGGCATCTACGGCTACAACGTTGACGGCTCCTTCAATTCGGGATCGTCGGCAACGCCGGATCTCTTCTCGGCGCACGTGTCGGACAGCTCCTCGGGCGTCGGCTTCCGCGGCCTGCTCGGCGCCGGCTTGAAGCTGAAGGTCAGCCCCCGGTTCGTGGGTGAGCTTTACAGCGAAGCCGACTACTTCTCCGATGTCGGCACGGCAAAGTTCGCCAACAACCAGGACGACGACTCGAGCAGCTCTCGCGTTGGCTCGGATTCTCTGTGGGAATTCCGCGCGGGTGCGCGCGTGACAGTCGGCTTCGGCTCCGACCCGCAGTGACACTTTCTGACGGCTATCGAACCGCCGGGCTCAAGGGGGTCCGGCGGTTCGCCGTTAACTGATCAATAAACATTAACGTTCCTCCGCCTTCGGACTGGCCGAGAATGCTCGGCATGGCGCGCGATGTGCATTGAGCCATCCGCATAGCCACCTGAGCAGCCGTGTGCGGGGAGTTCCAGTGTCCAAGTCCGTCGTAAAGGCTGCCATAGCCAAGTCGCGCCCCGCGCTCCTGGGCGTCGGGCTCTTCTCCTGCATCATCAACATACTCGTCCTCACCGGGTCGCTGTATATGTTGCAGGTCTACGACCGCATCCTTCCCTCGCGCAGCATCCCGACCCTGGTCGGCATCACGCTGCTGCTGGTCCTAATCTACGCCACCTACGGCGCCCTGGACTTCGCGCGCACCCGCGCGCTATCGCGCATCGGCCT
>CALRVN010000061.1:0-12979 GCA_943371625.1 Hyphomicrobium sp. CS1GBMeth3 | reverse complement strand
CAGCCGTGCAGGCCGTTGCCGTCACCAGCGACAATGGCGTCGATCCGAACGCCGACGAGGAGACGCTCGCTGCTGCTGCTGAGAAGCCGATCGAGCAGCCCAAGCTGGTAAAGAAGGCGGAGACGCACAAGAAGCCTGCCGCCGAAAAGGCTGCAGACGCCGCCGTGCCTGCCGCTGCCGTTCACAACACCGCCTCGCACGCTCCTGCTGCCTCGCACGACGACGCAGCCGCTGTGGCCGAGCGGGCCGCGGCTGCCGCCACCAAGGCTGCCGAGACGGCACGCGCTGCCGCCGAGGCCGCGAAGAAGGCAGCCGAGGACGCCAAGCGCGCCACGGAAGAGCACGGAAAGAGCGCTTCGCTCTAAGCCGCGCCGACGCACCGAGATAAGTAAAGGGCAGCGCTTCCGCTGCCCTTTTTACATTCCGGCTCAACTCAAAACCGGCAGTCACGTCGAAGGCGCGAGACACCCTTTGAGACTTCCTGCGAGATTGCGCATCAGCACGAAGTAAAGCTGCGGCCCCGCGTCGAGCCCCAACCCTTCCGGATCGAGCGTACCCGCCCTTGCATCCGTCCCCTCCGTCAGCGCCGCCACCAGCCGCGGCTGGAAGAGTGGCTCGGCGAAGACGCACACGGCCTTGAGCTCGCGAATCTTCTCGCGCAGCTCGATCAGCCGCCGCGCACTCGGCTGCACCTCCGGGCTGACGGTGATGGATCCGACTGCATCGAGGCCGAAGCGGCGATCGAAATATTGATAGGCATCGTGGAACACCACGAACGGCTTGCTCTGCAGGGGCTGCGTCGTCGCCGATAGCTCTTTCGTGAGGGCGTCGATGTCGGCGCTGAGACGCTCCGCATTGGCCTTGAAGTGCGCAGCATCCTTCGGAAACCGCTCCGCCAGCACCTGGGCGACATAGTTGCCGATCGCTCGCGCATTTTCCGGATCGAGCCAGATGTGGCTGTCGGCAGCACCGTGGTCAACGGCTACGTCGTGCTGCTCGCGCGCGTGATCATGGCGCTCGAAGCTGCCGTTTCCCCTCTGGGTCAGCAGCTCGATATCCGGGGCATCGACCAGCGTCACCAGCTTCACGTCCTCGGGCAGTGCGCGGACCAGCTTGCCCGTGAACGGCTCCAGCCGCTCCGACACGCGGATGAACACGTCCGCCTTGCTCACCGCCTGCACCTGCGAGGGGCGCAATGAGAAGCTGTGCGGTGAGGCCTTCCCATCAACCAGAAGCAGTGGTGCGCCGACGCCCTCCATCACCCGCGACACCAGCGAGTGAATGGGCTTTATCGTCACCACGACGCGCGGCGCATCCGCCATGGCGGCTACCGGCACCAGGCTCACGAGCAGCGCAATTACCGGCCGCCAGGGCCACTTGAAGGCTTTGCGAGCGCGGCAATATCTCTCTCCCGGCGCTCTGTGGCCGCGCGTCATGCTATGTACCCGGTCGCTGCTGTGTTTGTGATAATATCCGCCGGAACGTAGTGCAGCCGCCCCGACCACGCAACTGCCACCTTCATGCGGCATTTCACGCGACTGCTCTCATCGGGAGATAACCGAATTGCTCGTCTCGAGAATCCTCCTCGCGCTTTTCGCAGCTTCCATCGGCTTGGCTGCCGCCACGACGGAAGCCAATGCGCATCCGCACGTGTGGGTGACGATGCAGGAGACGGTGCTCTACGACAAGGGCACCATCACGGGCCTGCAGCAGGCATGGACCTTCGATGAGATCTACACCCAGCAGGCGATCGAGGGCCTCGATAAAAACGGTGACGGCAAGTACGACCGCGAGGAGCTGAAGGAACTCGCTCAGGTCAACATCGATGGGTTGAAGGAGTTCGAATACTTCACCTTCGCCAAGCTCGGTGACATGGCGCTGAAGTTCAAGCCGCCGGTCGACTACTGGCTCGACCACACCGACAAAGGCATCCTGACGCTGCACTTCACCTTGCCGCTCGAGCAGCCGGTCTCCGCCGAATCCGCAGGCTTCAACTTCGCCGTCTTCGATTCCAGCTACTTCATCGCTTTCGACTACGCCGAGAACGATCCGGTGAAGCTTGGTGCCAACGCACCGTCGTCTTGTAAGGCCGCCATCAACGAGGCGCCCGAGGATGAAGACACCCAGAAGCTCAACGACGCTTTCTCCAGCGCGCTCGGTGGCGACCAGAAGCAACAGCAGCAGCCGGCCGCCGCGGGACCGATGAGTGAGAGCGGCAGTGTGAGCATGGGCTCCGCCAACCGGTCCGTCACCGTCCAGTGCGCCAAGTCATGATTGAGGTTTTTTCTCAAGCATTTGCCGCAGGGCAGCCACTCAACCCGGTAGAGTTGTAAATTACACAATCATCGGGTTTGATGCGGGCTAGCTTGCCTTGCGTGAAGGGGACCTGCGCGATGGATCGGCGTGAATTCCTGAAGTCGACGGGTGCTGCAGCAGCTGCGGCTACTGCGGTCACGACTGCCGCCGAGGCCTCACCTGCAGCACCGTCTGTTGGCAAGGGCGTGCGTGAGCTTCGCGTCGCCATCGCATGCGAAGACGGTTTTGCCGGTCCCGCCGATTGGGCACGCCGCCTGACGCGCAACCTCGTCGACCTCGGCGGTGGCCGCTTCCACGTCGTGCCAGTCTTTGGCGTCACCGACGCCGCCGCCTCTGTACGCGCCGGCGAAGCTGAGCTCTGCTTCGACACCGCCAACAGCCTTCTCGACATCCACCGCGGCTTCGCCTACTTCGCCGGCCTCCCGGGAGAGCAGGGCCTCGCGCCGCGCGACCTGCAGACTTGGATCAGCTTTGGTGGCGGCCAGGCGCTATGGGACGACCTCGCCGATGACGCCGGCCTGAAGCCGCTCCTTGCCGCCCACACCGGAGCACAAAGCCTGCTTCTATCCACGCGCCGCGTCGACCACGCTGCGGCCCTAGGCGGAATGAAAGCGCACGTCGGCGGCCTCGCCCGCGACGTCGCCCGCGGCCTCGGGATGGACGCGGTAACGCTGCCTCAAGCTCAGCTGGCGCAAGCGATGGCAAATGGTGATGTCGAGATCGCCGAATGCGGCGGCGCCATTGCCAGCTACGCCGCCGGCCTGCTGCGAACCGCGCCCTACTCGGCCGGCACCAGCATCAATCAGAACGGCACGTCGATGTATCTCGGCGTCAGCCGCACAGTGTGGGACAGCCTCGGCGCCGCCGATCAGGCGTTGCTGGCACACGCCGCAAGCAGCGAGTTCCAACAGTCTGTCGCCGAGGAAGAAGCTCACCGGCACATGCTGTTCCCGGCACCGGCGCCCGACCGCGTCTGGCCCATCGCGGCTGACCTCGCGCATGCCATTGCCCGCGTCTCCGCCGCAGTCGTCGCGCACGCCGCCGGCACAGACGCGAAGTCCCGCCGCATCGCCGACAGTTTCTCAGCCTTCCAGCGCGCCACCGGCGCCGGCAGCTCCGCCGCGGTGTGACGGCATCCGCGCGTTAGAAATAGCGGACAGACTTTCACTCCCAGCGCGAAGCCGGAGCGAGTTCCGTCGAAGACTGTGCATGAAGGTGCGGTCCGCTGTCGCACAAGCGCCATGCGTCAACGTTTTGCTGCATCGCCCTGCCCCATGATGAACTCAAATACATTTTGAAGGGGAAGTGAATGCAGATTGCCCGCGTTGTAGCGCTTTGCGTCGTCGTACCGGCCGGCTCGATGGCCGTTGCCGAAGAGTTGAAGCTCCCGCCCGAAGTCACACCCGCATTGCGCGCCGCATGCGAAAGCGACGTCCGCCGCATTGGTTGTCTTGGCCCGTCGCCGACCTATGCCAAGGTGAAGGGCTGCGTCATCTCCAAGTACATGCAGCTTGGCACGAAGTGCAAAATGCAGCTCGCCGTCGCGGGCTACTCCGGCCCGTCGAACGTGCCGAAGTCTGGCAAGGCCGGCCCATTGCTGGAAGCGTCCGCAAGGTAAGTCCAGGCGCTAGAACGGCCCGCGATCTCAGGCAGCCGTTGCCGTCGCGGGCCGCGCCGTCACACCCAGGTAAGCCATCGCCGCCGCGACGCCGCCCTTCTGATGCGGCACGCCTGCCAGCTCGAGCAGCAGCCGGGTTTAGATTTTCAGCGCCCAATCGCCTTGCGCGTCCGCAGGTGCTGCCGGTGCGGGTACCTCCGCCGCGACGGTCGTCACCGTTGCTGAGGCTTCGCTAGCGATGGCTTGCTTCGCCTTCATCTGCTCCAGCACCGACGCGCGACGCTGAGCAACGGCGTTGATGAGTTCGGGCCGCTGCCTCTTCCACGCGTTTTCAAGCTCGGCGCTATGACCCAGAAACGTCCATGGTGATCCGGTCGCCAAGGCGCGAATGGCATCTTCGGCCGCATCCGCACCGCCCAGCTTTTCCGTGATCTTCCGGTCTGCGAAGTGCATCACGAGCTGGTACGACTTGCCGGTGGGGATGACGCCGTACATCCGCCTCTGCACCGTGACCGGGCTCGCCCACAGTAGATCTCGCGTCGGCCGGATGTCGAAGCGTAGCCCCGTCTTGACCAGATGGTCGCGACACAGTTTCCAGCCCCCGACTTTCATATAGCGGCGCGCAGCGACGTCCTCGGCGATCGTCTTGTCGACGTCCTCAAGCGAACCGCTAGACGCTTCCAATGCCCTCAACGAGCGATCGCTACCCGGATTGATGGCACCATTCAGCGAGAACAGCGCCCACAGGAGTGCGCCGCCTGCTAGCGCACCGGCGGCCGCAAGGCCAAGCTCGCCGTCGCTTTCAAAACGGCCGCCTTCCAGCATGACGGGCAGCACTCTATCTTTGTACCCTGGCTGGAGCGCGCCCATCAGATGGTTCCGGACGTCGACGGACGGGTCCACGATCGCGCCCGTCAGCGGCTGACCGGTGACCGGCGGCTTGCCCTTCGCCTCGACGAACATCAGTCGATCACCGACCACCGCTACCCAATAGTGGCCCGTTACGCTGCGGCTCCTCTCGATCCCGTATTTTTTCCTGACGGTGACGTGGTCGATCCCGCTGTCGACGATCTGGTCCGGAGTGAATCTCACCCAATAGCGAGGCAGGTTCTCAGCCGAGCTTGCGCCCAGCAGTTCGGTCTTGGAGATCTCGTAGGGGCCAGCGAAGTAGTTCTCGAAGTACCGCCGGCTGTAGATCAGCCCTGCAACGACCCCGACTATGACGAGCGCGCACAGACCGATCTGCGCCAGCTTTGCATTGCGTACTTGCGTCTTCAGCCACACGTCGACGTCCCCCCCATTTGGGGCGCACGTCGCTGTCGGCAACTATGCGCGCACCTGCTGCAGGTTGCGCTGCTAGCAGCTGAACATCTCACGATTGTGTCTGGTCGTCACGATGGATTCGGCAAGAGAAGACCGCCGCCGTACGGCGCATGCACGCGCCGTGTCAGGCGCGCTACACGGTCGTATCCGGAGCTGCGAAACTAAAACTTGGGATGGCTCAGGCAGCCTTCGCCGTCGCGGGCCGCGCCGTCTCAGCCAGGTAAGCCATCGCCGCAGCGACGCCGCCCTTCTGATGCGGCACGCCTGCCAGCTCGAAGCCCATCTCCACACCTGCCAACGCACCGAGGATCGTCAGCTCGTTGGTGTAGCCGAGATGGCCGATGCGGAAGGCCTTGCCGGCGAGCTTGTTGAGGCCAGTACCGAGCGACATGTTGAAATTCTCGAGCACGATCTTGCGGAAGGCGTCCGCGTTGTGCCCCTCGGCGATCGTGACCGCGGTCACCGCCGGCGAATAGGCCTTCGGATCGCGGCACCAGATTTCCAGACCCCACGCGCGAACCGCGCGGCGCGTCGCCTCGGCAAGCCGCTCATGGCGCGCGAACACGTTGTCGAGACCTTCCTCGTGCAGCATCGCGATCGCCTCGGCGAGCGCGAACAGCAATCCGACCGGCGGCGTATAGGGGAATGTGCCGACCGCGTTGATGGTCAACTGGTCGTCCCAATTCCAGTACGAGCGCGGCAGCGTCGCCTTCTTCGAGGCGGCGATCGCCTTCGGGCTGACGGCCGTGAACGACACGCCCGGCGGCATCATCAGGCCCTTCTGAGATCCCGAGATGGCAACGTCGACGCCCCACTCGTCAAAGCGGAAGTCCATTGCCGCAAGCGATGAGATGGCATCGACGAACAGCAGCGCCGGATGCTTGGCGGCATCGATCGCCTTGCGCGTTGCATCGATCCACGTCCGCGCGCCGGTCGACGTCTCGTTGTGCACGACGCACACGGCCTTGATCGCGCCGGCCTTGTCCTTCTTGAGGCGCGCCTCGATCGCATCGACGTCGACGCCCGTGTGCCAGTCGGTCGTCAGCACTTCCGGCTTGAGGCCAAGCCGCTCGGCCATGTTCCGCCACAGCACGGCGAACTGTCCGGTCTCGACGATGAGGATCTGATCGCCGGGCGACAGCGTGTTGACGAAACCCGCCTCCCACGCGCCGGTGCCCGACGACGGGAAGATGATGACCGGGTTTTGCGTCTTGAAGATCGTCTTGACGTCAGCGAGCAGCTTCAGCCCGAACTCGCCGAACACAGGACCGCGATGGTCGAGCATCTGGCGCGACATGGCATTGAGGATTCGCTCCGGCACCGGCGTCGGCCCGGGAATCTGCAGGAAATGGCGGCCGCTCTGATTGGCCATGGACGTTCCCCTCGGCATGCTCCACGTTCGCAGCAACGTTCCCCTGTGGTGCCATCCCGGTCGCAACCGGGCACGAGGCACCCCCCGAGGCTTACGTTTGTCTACGAAAGGAGCAGCTATAGGAATGAAAGCAAAGAGCCGTCAAGCCATCTGCTCCACGATTGAGCAGAATGCCCAGGCTGGCTAAGGAATTGAGGAAAATAGCCGCATGCGCCTGCATGCCCGCAGCCCGTTTCCCTCCGCTAAATGGAGTTGCCTGACGTTATGAGCCGACCGCTCCCCACCGACCTCACCGCGCTCTCGGCCACTGTCGCCGCGCACGCGATCCGCGATGGTGCCATTACCTCGCAAGAGCTGGTCGGCGCCTGCCTCGACCGCATCGCCGAGCGCGAGCCGCACGTCGAAGCCTGGGCGCACCTCGACCCCGAACTTGCGCTGGCTGAAGCACGCGAGGCGGATGCCACCCTCGCCCGCGGAGATGAGGTCGGCCCGCTGCATGGCGTCCCTGTTGGCGTCAAGGACATCTTCGACACCAGCGACTTTCCGACCGAGAACGGCTCGCCCATCTTCGCCGGCCGCCGCCCCGATCGTGATGCGGCCTGCGTCGCGGCCTTGCGCAATGCCGGTGCAATCGTCATCGGCAAGACGGTCACGACCGAGCTGGCGCTGCTCACGCCCGCGCGCACGCGCAACCCGCGCAACCTGCAGCACACACCCGGCGGCTCGTCCGCCGGCTCCGCAGCCGCCGTCGCCGAGAGCATGGTGCCCATCGCGCTCGGAAGCCAGACCGCCGGCTCGATCATCCGTCCGGCATCCTACTGCGGCGTCTATGGCTTCAAGCCGACACTCGGTCTCGTGCCGCGCGCAGGCGTGCTCATGCAATCGCATACGCTGGACACCGTCGGCGTCTACGGCCGCTCGGTCGAGGATCTGGCCCTCGTCACCGACTGCATGACGGCACTCGACCCTGATGACGCCGTGAGCTTCCGCCGCAGTCGCCCCGGGCTCACCGCCACCGCCCGCGCGCGCCCGCCCGTGCCCCCGCGCTTCGCCTTCGTGACGCCGCCGCCATGGGCCGAAGCCGACGCCGGTATGCGGTCCGCGATCAACGCGCTCGTCGAGCGCCTTGGCGACCGCGCCGTTGAGATCGACATGCCCGTGCTCGCCGATGTCATCGAATGGCAGCGCGTGGTCCAGCTCGCCGAGAACGCGCTTTATTACGGCCCTCTGCTCGATGCCGCACCGCAGCTCATTTCGCCCGGTCTGACGCAGCGCCTCAGCGACGGCCGCACCGTCGATGCGCAAATGTACCTGCGCGCCATCACCGGGCGCGAGCCGGCCTATCGCACCGTCGCATCCGCGATGCGCGGTTTCAGCGCCATCCTCACCGCGGCGGCAATGGGCCCTGCACCCGAGGGCTTCACCGCGACCGGCAGCCCCATCATGAACGGCCTGTGGACCTATCTCGGCATGCCAACGGTGTCGCTGCCCCTGCTCGAGACGAGAGGCCTGCCCGTCGGCGTGCAGCTCGTCGGCCTGCGCCACGACGATGCGCGTCTCCTGCGCACCGCGAGTTGGCTGACCGAAAAGATGATCGGCTGAAACGGGACCGTTTGCGCGCGCTTACGCCGTGGGCCACGCCGCCCACGGGAACGGCTTCACCTCGCTCGCGCAGGTGAGGAAGCGCGCCGCGTCGCTCGCCCAACGTGCCAGCGAGCTGCCGAACGCTGTCAGCTGCGCATTGGGCGCACCGGAAAACAGCAGCCAGAGGAATTGCGCGATCGCGGTGACACCCAGCAGCGTCTGCGCGACGCCGAAGGCAAGGGCCAGGAGAAGCATGTAGAGGCCGCGCATCCAGGTGGCGCTGTCGCCGAACGTGGATTTGCGCGGCTGCGACTCGGTGGTGGCGGTATGCTCGAACGGTTCAATGGCCATGACAGTGCTCCAGCTCGTGCCGCCCGCCCTTGCACGCTGAGCAAGAGTGGCCGGCGTCCCAACGAGCTGGGAGCTTCCGCCCTCGATCCTTACCGTTTGATTTAGCCGGCCACAGCTTCCGAAATTTGGAACACGTTGCCCTCTGGATCGACGCCGTCACAAAGCGGGCCCGTATAACCCGGGTACTGCTTGATCTCGCGCATGGGCACCCCGCGGGCAATCAGAGACTCCCGCATTTCGGCAACCGGCCGGTCGATGGTGAATACGAGCTTGGCGTTGTTGTTTCGCCGCGCCAGCCACCGGGCGGAGCCTGATATGCCGCCGTTATCTGAAACAGCGCCAACTCGCAGTCGCCCGCCTTCAGCACGACCCACTCGCCGGCATCGTGCTGCACAATTTCGAGGTCGAACGTCTGCCGGTAGAATTCCGACAGACGCTCTGCATCCCGAACGTAGAGGATGATGCGGCCGAGGCGCGCGCTCACCACGAGCCTTAGGCCAGCTTGAACGGCATGTCCTTGCCGGCAAAAAACGCGTCGATGTTGTCCAGCGCTTCGAAGCCCATCTGATTGCGCGCCTCGATCGCGGCCGATCCGAGGTGCGGAAACAGGAACGTGTTCGGCAGGTCGTAATAGCCCTCGTTGATCTTGGGCTCGCCCGCGAAGACATCGAGGCCGGCATAGCCGAGGCGGCCGGACTTCAGCGCCGCGATCATGTCCTCGTCCTTGACCAGGTCGCCGCGCGCGGTGTTCACCACGATGGCGCCCTGCGGCAGCTTCTCGATCACGTCCTTGTTGAAGAAGTAGCGCGTCTCGGGCGTCGACGGCGCGTTGATCGAGAAGAACTGCGACACCTTCAAGAGGCTGTCGAGGCTGTCGTGGTACGTGGCATTGTACTTCGCCTCGACCTCAGGCTTCGCGCGATAGATGTCGTAGTAATGGATCTGCATGTCGAAGCCGCGCGCACGCTGCGCCAGCGCCTGACCGATCTTGCCGAACCCGTAGATGCCGAGAACCTTGTTGTCGAGCCGCTGGCCGACGAGCTGCAGCGGCTGCCAGCCGGGCCAGGACCGCGTGCGGATTATATGCTCGCCCTCGCCTGCGCGGCGCGCCGAGCCGAGCAGCAGCAGCATGGCGATCTCAGCCGTGGCGACGGTCACGCCGTGCGGCGCGTTGCCGACCTTGATCCCGCGCTTCTTGCAGGCTTCGAGATCGATATGGTCGAAGCCGATCGAGAACGTCGAGATGCACTTGATGTTCTCGGGGATCTTCTCGATCACCGCGGCAGGGCACTTCTCGTTCAGCGTCAGCAGGATGGCATCGACCGACTTTGCCGTCTCCAGCATCTCGTCGACGGTGATCTTGGGGTCATCCCCATGCGCGATCACGTCATAGGTGGCCCGGGCGCGAGCCATGGCGGCCTCGGGAAGAGGCCAGGTGATCAGAATCTTCTTCTTGCTCATGGAACGAGTCCTTCCCCGGGTATTCCAACTTGCTGCGGGATTTGGTTCGAGAACCGAACGAGACGTGGCCGCGATCCATGCCGCAATGACGGCGCCCTGACAAGCGCTGCGATACGCCCCGCAACGCTTTCTTCACCATACTCGAGGGAAACTGGGGTGCCTTGCATGCTGCGGTGCGGAAAGCCGCGGCCGAGCACTGAACCACCGGCTTGAGCCTGCCGCCATGTTGAGAGCCCTCGTCCTCGCGCTCGCCGTGCTGGCAGGTGCGAAGATCTGGACCCAGGAACGCCTCTATCGTGACGGGGCGAGCGATGCGTTGATCGCCGCCTATCGCGAGCGCGCCATGGCCGCCTGCCAGAGCGCCCACGTCCCCACCTCCAGCTCCGAAACGCCGCTTTGGACGCGGCCCGCTTCGGTCGACCTCGTGATCGGCCGCTCCAACGTCGACGTCCAGATCTGGCAGTTCACCAGCGAGCGCTGGCCAGTGCGCTTCAAGCACCCGCACGTCGTCCTGACCCTCGGCAACGGCGGCGACCCGCCCGTGTGCGAATACGACGTCGTCGAGGAACGCGCCTACGTCACTCAGATGTAGGACGGCGCAGCGGCATTCTTGACACTGTCATCCCGGAAGCCGGAGCCTTGGCGACGGCTATCCGGGCCCCAGCACAAATCTAGTCGAAGACACAAAGATAAAAGCATGCGCTGGATCCCGGCTCCGCGCTCGGCGTCCATGCGAAGCATGGCTACGCAATGACACCTCGCTTGGCCGGGATGACAGTGACATCCGGTCACCTAAACGCCTGCGGCTTCCACGCCCGCGTTGCGGCGGATCACCTGCGGCGGTTGGCCGAACGCGCGCAGGAATGCGCGCCGCATGCGGTCGCGATCGGCAAAGCCGGTCTGTCGCGCCACCACCTCGATCGGATGGCGGCCTTCCTCCATCATCAGCCGCGCAGCTTCGACGCGCAGGTTCTCGATGGCCTTAGCCGGAGACTGCCCCGTTTCGGAACGGAAGACCCGGCTGAACTGCCGTGGGCTCAAACTGGCCGCCCCGGCAAGATCTTCCACGCTGAGGTCCGCCTGCAGGTTCCGCTTCGCATAGTCGAGCGCCTTCTGCACCCGGTCGGACTTCGGCTCCAACTCGAGCAGTGCCGAGAACTGCGACTGCCCGCCGGAACGCCGGTGATAGAGCACCAGCTTCCGCGCCACCGACCGCGCTGCCTCGCGCCCGAGGTCCGCTTCGACCAGCGCCAATGCGAGGTCGATACCGGCCGTCATGCCGGCCGACGTCCAGATCGGCCCGTCGTTGATGAAGATGCGGTCCTCGTCGACCTTCACCTTCGGGTACTGCGTCTGGATTTGCCGCGCGTATGCCCAGTGCGTCGTGGCACGGCGCCCGTCGAGCAATCCCGCCTCCGCCAGCACGAACGCGCCCGTGCACACGCCCGCAACCCGCCGCGTCGTCTGCGCCGCTGCACGCACCTCCGCGACCAAGCCTGGCGTCGAAGGCGCGACGATAGTGGCGCCCGCCATCATCACGGTATCGAGCTTGGCCGACGCGAGCGGCTCCGTGTCGACGCTCATGCCGGCCGAGCTGGCCACCCGTCCGCCCGCTTCCGAGAAGAAGCCGATTTCATAAAACGCTTCTTCTGTCAGTGCGTTAGCCGTCTCGAACACCGAGGCAGGCGCCACGCCGATCACCGAGAACCCCGGCGCGACTACGAATCCGACCTTGAGCATAACGCCTCCGCGAGTTCATGTCCTGAATTGACGCTTATATGACATTTGAGACACGATCTGACAAGCGTACACCTTTGGCCATCAGCCAACTGGAGGTTCCCATGTCACAGAATTCGAAGGGTACTGCCGTCGTTACCGGAGCATCGTCAGGCATCGGCGCCGTCTATGCCGACCGCCTCGCCAAGCGCGGCTACGACTTGATCCTCGTCGCCCGCAACGCCGCACGGCTCGAGGCCCTGGCCGCCCGCCTACGCTCATCGACCGGTCGCCATGTCTCGGTCTTCGCCGCCGACCTAAACGAACGCGCTGACCTCGGCCGCATCGAAACGCTCTTACGCGACCACAAGACCATCACGCTGCTCGTCAACAATGCCGGTGTCGCGGCCGTTACTCCGCTGCTCGGCTCCGACGTCGACAAGATGGAAGCGATGGTCGACCTCAATGTCGTCGCCTTGACGCGGCTCACCTACGCCGCAGCGCCGAGTTTCGTGGCGCGCGGTAGCGGCACGATCATCAACATCGGCTCCGTCGTTGGGATCGTCCCTGAAGTGATCAATGGCGTCTACGCTGCCTCGAAGGCCTACGTGCTCGCCCTCAGCCAGTCGCTCCACCACGAGCTTGCGGACAAGGGCGTGCGCGTGCAGGCGGTTCTCCCGGGCGCCACCGCCACCGAGCTTTGGGAGACCGCCGGCTACCCCCACGAGAACATGCCCAAAGAAACGGTGATGTCGGCCGAGGATCTCGTCGACGCAGCCCTCATCGGCCTCGACAGAGGAGAGTTCGTCAGCATTCCTCCGCTTCAGGACGAGACTCAGTGGACAGCGTATGAGACCGCGCGTCGCGCAATGCTCGGCAAGCTGTCCAACGCCGCGCCGGCACCCCGCTACCGCGTTGCCGAGCCCGCACACTAAACGTCAACGAGCGCCTTCCATTGGAAGGCGCTCGTCGAGACGTGCGGGAGATGATTAGCGTCAGTAGTGAATCTTCATACCGCCGTAGGCCACCAGCGGCGGCGCCGGCGTGATCGTGCGCGCGTTGGTGAAGAAGCCTTCGCCCGTCGCCGGGTTGGCCTCCGACGCCTCGTTCGCGGCCTCGAGATTGAAGTAGTTGCCGAACAGACCGTAGTGCGAGTTGAAGAGGTTGTAGACGAGGCCGTAGAGCTGCACGTTCTCGGTCAGGTCGTAGTAGGTGTGCAGGTCGACCTTCGCATAGCC
>CALRVN010000060.1:0-13075 GCA_943371625.1 Hyphomicrobium sp. CS1GBMeth3 | reverse complement strand
CCGCAATGCTTTCCTGCAAGGCTGCCTTGGCGCGTGGTCGCTGCACCCGAGCCAGATCGACATCGCCAAGCGGGTGTTCTCGCCCGACGAGGCGGAAGTCGCGTTCGCCAAGCGCATCCTCGAGGCCATGCCCGACGGTACCGGCGCGGTAATGATCGACGGGAAGATGCAGGACGATGCGACCTGGAAGCAGGCCAAGGTCATCGTCGACCTGGCGCGGGTCGTCGCCGCCAAGGACCCGGAAAAGGCCGCTGCCTACGGCCTGTAGTCACTGGTCGGTCGGAATGCCGCAGGCCGCCAATCGGTACGCTCGCTCTGATTGACATCCGACCGCGGCTCCCGTCGAATGGGCGCAACGGGGACGGGCGCACGTATCCATGAGCACGATGAGGCAGGCGAAGTTCACGGTGGGGCAGGTGGTGCGCCACCGCTTCTACCCGTTCCGCGGCGTCATCTTCGATATCGATGCGGTATTCGACAACACCGAGGAGTGGTGGCTGTCGATCCCGGAGCAGATCCGCCCGCATAAAGAGCAGCCTTTCTATCACCTGCTCGCCGAGAACGCGGAGACGGAATACATCGCCTACGTCTCGGAGCAGAACCTCCTGCCGGACGAGAGCGGTCAGCCGCTGCGGCACCCGCAGCTGGGCGAGCTATTCACCGAGGATGGGAACGGCGGCTATCGCGCCATCTTCCTGCAGGCACATTAGCCCGCAGTCTGCTTCTTCTGCCATCAAACTAAAAAACCGCCCGGCTGGTGAGCCGAGCGGTTCATTGCAAACCAATCGCGGTTGCGATTGCTATTACTTCTTAACGGCCGGTGCAGCAGCAGGAGCAGCGCCAGCGGCCGGGTTCGGCGGCAGGTTCTTCATCTGGTCGGCCTTGTACTTCTCAAGGGCCGCCTGCTGACGCTCGCGAATCTGCGCCATCAGCTGACCACGCGCCTTGGCGTATTCCTTGTTGTCGACCGGCTTGCCGGAATAGGCCTCGGGGAAACCGTCTAGCGGAACCGGGAAGCCGATCGGCTGAGCCCCCGCGTTCATGGCAATGACCATGATGCCGCCGCCAACCTTCATCTGCTCGACGATGTCAGCGGTCGCCTCGACTTCGGCGGTGCAACCCGCAGCGTGGCAGAGCGAGAACTTGAGAGCGACGGGCTTCAGCGTCTTCTCGTCGATCTTCTCGTTCTTGGCGGCCTTCGCCCACTGGTCCTTGGTGTAAACGGCTGCGCGTAGCCCGGGCGGGAGCGCCATGCCGAGCGGTACCATGACCATCAGGCTCTTCTTGTCGGCGCCTTCGATCTCACGAATGGCGGCCGACACCATCACCATGCCGGTGGTGCCGTCGAGGCGCTCGTGGTGCGTCAGGCAGATGTTCTTCTCTTCCTTGACGTCCTTGCCGTCCTTGTCCTTGTGATTGAACGGCGCCTTCTCGCAAAGCTTCACCCAGGCGCTCTTGGGACCAGCAGCCGCGGCACCCGCCGCAGGCGCGGCCTTGGCATCTGCCTTAGCTGCCGGTGGCTTGGCAGCGGGGGCGGGAGCCTGGGCAAGAGCAGGCGTGCCAGCGATCAAAGCGGCGAACCCAAGCGCGGCATACATTGCCGCCACCCCGCGGGCGCTCCGCCCCTTGTTCAGGAGGTGCGCAACGTTATTTGTCATGGAATACAAACCTCTCTTAGGGAGCCGGCCCACCCAGCTCCTGCCTCCGCACGCGAGGGCGACTGGCGCCCCAATGGAGCCCCTCGGCGGTCATCGAGGGCAGTAAGAACCGGATTGCGGCATTCGCGTGACCGGCGAAAAGACGCGAGGCGTATTCGCATCATTCCATGAATGGCGACGTTGCAATCGCGCAACGCGCGGGAGTGGTTACCCGTCCGCGTCTAGCTCCTGCCGTCATGGGTAACCTGTGGTAATAGGGGCAAAATTGCCCCTGCTGCTGAGCGGGCATCGCCGGAGCCCAAATGCTGCGCAGGTTGATCTTTCCCGTCGCCGTCCTGCTTGTATCGGCCTCGTGCGCGGGGGCCGAGCCTGCGTACGCGATCGCGCTGCACGGGGCGCCGAAAGAGCCCGTCGGCTTTACGCATTTCTCTTACGTCGACCCGGCGGCGCCCAAGGGCGGCCGGTTGGCCATCGGCTCTTACGGCTCGTTCGACAGCCTCAACCCGCTCATCGTCAAAGGCAGCCCTGTCCCGGGGATTCGCGATTTCACCATCGAGAGTCTGATGGCGCGCGGGCTCGATGAGCCGTTCACGCTCTATGGGCTGGTCGCCGAAACCATCGACGTGCCCGAGGACCGATCGTCGGTCACGTTCAACCTCAATCCGAAGGCGCGTTTTTCCGACGGTAAGCCGATCACCGCCGAAGACATCATCTTCTCGCTCGAGCTACTGCGCGAAAAGGGACGGCCGAACCATCGCACCTATTTCAGCAAGGTAGCGAAGTCGGAGCGGTTGTCCGAACACGCGGTGCGGTTCGTCTTTGATGCTGCCGGAGACCGGGAAATCCCGCTCATCATTGCGCTGATGCCGGTACTGCCGAAGCACGCGATCGATCCGGCGACGTTCGAGAACACCACCCTCGCGCCGCCCATCGGGTCGGGGCCATACAGGGTCGGCAAGGTCGATCCGGGTCGCTCGGTCACGTTCGTGCGCGATCCCAACTACTGGGGCCGCGGCCTGCCGGTGAACCGCGGCCGCTTCAACTTCGACGAGATCCGCTTCGATTATTTTCGCGATGGCTCGGTGATGTTCGACGGGTTCAAGTCGGGCCTCATCGATCTCTGGCCGGAGGAAGATCCTCGCCGCTGGGCCAATGGCTACGACTTTCCCGCCATTCGCGACGGACGGGCGGTGAAGCGCGAATTCGACATCGGTATCCCGGCCGGCATGACGGGGCTGGTCTTCAACACGCGCCGCCGCATGTTCGCAGATACGCGGGTGCGGGAAGCGCTTATCTATCTGTTCGACTTCGAGTGGATCAATCGCACGCTCTATGCCGGCCTCTACAGCCGCACGCAGAGCTATTTCGAGCGATCGGTCCTCTCCTCGCACGGGCGGCCGGCCGATGCGCGCGAGCACGAGCTGCTGGCGCCTTACGCCAAAGATGTGGTGCCGGCGATCATGGATGGGACGTTCCGGTTTCCGTCGACCAGCGGGTCTGGACGCACGCGCGCGAACCAGGAGCGCGCGTTCCATCTACTGCAGTCGGCCGGGTATGAGTTGCGTGGCGGCAAGCTCGTCAACCGCGAGACGGGGCGGCAGCTCGAGTTCGAGATCCTCGCGGTGTCGAATGCGCAGGAGGGGTTGCTGCTGTCGTTTGCGCGCGACGTCGAGCGGCTCGGGATCAAGGTGAACGTGCGAGTCGTGGACAGCTCGCAGTATCAGCAGCGTCTCACCGATTATGACTACGACATGATCCAGAACACATGGACGTCGTCGCTTTCGCCCGGCAACGAGCAGCTGTTCCGCTGGTCGACGCAGTCGGCGAAGGTGCCGGGCACTTACAATTTCGCCCGCGTTGAGAACCCCGCAGCCGATGCGATGATCGAAGCCTTGCTGGCTGCCAAGACGGAGCAGGACTTCGTCTCGGCGGTGCGCGCTCTCGACCGCGTGCTGCTGTCGGGCAATTACGTGATCCCGCTGTTCTTCATTCCGAAACAGTGGCTCTCATACTGGACGCGGCTGAAGCACCCCGAAGCGACGCCGCTGTTCGGTTATAACGTCGATAGCTGGTGGGCGGCAGACGCTAAATGACCGAGATCCGCGAAACCGTTCCGTCGCGCTGCAACATGGCGGCGTATGCCATCGGCCGCGCCGCTGCAGCGAGGCCCGACGCGCCGGCGCTGCTCGTTGTTGGTGACGTTGGTGCGGAGCCGGTCGAGGTGTGGAGCTTCGCTCAAATCGAGGATGCGGTGCTGCGTATCGCCGGCGGGCTCAAGCAGGCGGGTCTATCGCCGGGCGCGCGCATCCTCATCCGCCTCGACAACACCAGCGCCTATGCGCTGCTGTTCTTCGGCGCCATCGCCGGCGGATTCGTGCCGCTGCCGACATCGACGCAGCTTACGGGGCGCGAGGCGCTGTTCATGCTCGAGGACAGCGGCGCCGAAGCAATCGCACTCGGCGATGACCTGGCAATGGACGGCATAGGCGGGGGCGTGCGGGTCTTCTCGGCCGACGATGTCGCACGCATGCTTCGGGAATCTCCGCGCGGCGAATACGCCGATACGGCGGCAGATGATCCTGCCTTTCTGATTTATACGTCGGGGACGACGGCGTCGCCCAAGGGCGTGCTGCACGCGCAGCGCTCGGCGTTCGGGCGGCGGCCGATGTATCAGGGCTGGTACGGGATCGGCGCCTACGATCGCATGCTGCATACGGGCGCGTTCAACTGGACCTTTACGCTCGGCACGGGCCTCACCGATCCATGGGCGAACGGCGCGACGGCCATCGTCTACACGGGCGAGAAGGATCCGGCGCTTTGGCCGCGGCTCATCCGAGGTACGGGCGCGACACTGTTCGCGGGCGTGCCCGGCGTCTATCGGCAGATGCTCAAGTACGCCAAGCCGACGCATGATGACCTAGGCGCGTTGCGCCAGGGTCTGATGGCCGGCGAAAGTCCGCCCCCGGGGTTGTTCGACGAGTGGGAGGGGCGCACGGGCCGGCCGCTCTATGAGGCGCTCGGGATGAGCGAGCTTTCGACTTACGTGTCGAGCGGTCCAGTGACGCCGCGCAGAGATGGCGCGGTCGGCAGAGCTCAGCCTGGCCGTCGCATCGCGGTGCTGCCGATCGACCGCGGTGACGAACCTCTGGCACCGAACACGGAGGGCCTGCTAGCCGTGCACCGCTCCGATCCGGGACTGATGCTCGGGTACTGGCGGCGGCCGGAGGAGGAAGCACTGGTGATGCGCGGGGATTGGTTCGCCGGCGGCGATCTCGCCGTGATCGACGAGGACGGCTACGTGTTTCATCGCGGACGCGCCAACGATCTGATGAAGGCGCTCGGCTATCGCGTGTCGCCGCTCGAGGTCGAGGCGGTGCTTGCCGAACATCCGTCAGTGGCCGAGGTCGCGTGCGCGGAGGCGCGCGTCAGGGCGGATGTCAGCGTTATCGCGGCGTTCGTTGTATTGCACTCCGGTGCGCAGGCGGACAGCGCGGAGATCGAAGCGTTCGCGGCGGAACGCCTTGCCAGCTACAAGCGGCCCCGCGCCGTTGTCTTCGTCGATGCGCTGCCGCGCACTGCCAACGGGAAAGTCATTCGCTCAGCTCTGCGGCTGCCGTAGGGGTTTGTCACCGGGTAAATCCTGTGGCTTCAGCGCCGCGGCAACGGCTTTTTGTGCGGAAGCCCGCACACGGCTCGCGTTAGAATGCTAATTGCAGGGTTGCCGGCGGCCGGGGTTTTCCAGCGGTTGTCGCCGCATGGCATTTTTTGTCGGAGGCGAAGCATGTTGAACGATCTGATGCAGTACCTGGCCCAGCATCCGGGCATCCTCACCGCAATCGGGTTGACGGCGCTGCTGGCGATCGTCGGGCTCTGGTATGTGATCTCGCATCACCTGCAGGCGATCCTCATCACGCTGCTGACGGCGGCCGGCATCGGGTCGGGAATGCTCGTGCTCTATCGCGGCTTCAGCGCCGACATGAAGGACCTGATGGGGATCGGCTTTTTCCTCATCGCCGTGTTCCCGATCATTTTCTGGCAGGCGATCCAGTTCATCGAACAGCCACCGCCACAGCCGAAGACGGGGCGCCCGACGCCTTCACGCGCGTTCTTCAAGAAGAAGCTGAGCTGATAGGCCCGGCTACGCCGCTTTCTTGGCTTTGGCGGCGACGGCGGCGAGCTGGCCGACGAAGCCACGCACGCCCTTGAGGCGGTCGGACGGCAAATCCCACTCGGCGCGGAATACCAGCTTCTGATCGGGCTGAACCTTGATGATGCCGCGCGAGGCCTGCACCAGCGAGACAAGCCCTTCGGGATTGGCGAACTGGCTGCGATGGAACGCAACGACCGCGCCGCGCGGACCTGCATCGACCTGTGCGACGCCGGCCTGACGGCACAGCGCCTTGATCTCCATGACGTCGAGGAGATGCTCGACCTCCTCCGGCAGGGGACCGAAGCGATCGACCAGCTCGGCGGCGAAGTTGTCGATCTCGTCGCGCGTTTCGAGCGTCGACAGACGGCGATAGAGGCCGAGACGAAGCTGCAGATCGGCGACGTAGGACTCGGGGATCAGCACCGAGGTGCCGAGCGAAATGGCCGGGCTCCACTGGTCAGTCGCCGGCTCGAGATCGCCGCCCTTCATCGATGCGACTGCTTCTTCCAGCATCGACTGGTACAGCTCGAAGCCGACCTCGCGGATGTGACCCGACTGCTCCTCGCCGAGAAGATTACCCGCGCCGCGGATGTCGAGATCGTGCGAGGCCAGCGAGAAGCCGGCACCGAGCTGATCGAGCGACTGAAGAACCTTCAGGCGTTTATCTGCGCCTTCGGTGAGCGCCTTGCCGACCGGCGTCGTTATGTAGGCGTAGGCGCGCGCCTTGGAGCGGCCGACACGACCGCGCAACTGGTAGAGCTGCGCCAGGCCGAACATGTCGGCGCGATGCACGATGAGCGTGTTGGCATTCGGCAGGTCGAGGCCAGACTCGACGATCGCTGTCGAGAGCAGGACATCGTACTTGCCGTCGTAGAAGGCAGTCATGACATCTTCGAGCTCGCCGGGCGTGAGCTGCCCGGTGGCGCGCGCGAACGTGAGTTCCGGCACCGCCTCACGCAGGAAATCTGCAATTTCGTCGAGGTCGGCGATGCGCGGGGCGACGTAGAAGCTCTGCCCGCCGCGATAGCGCTCGCGGCGCAGGGCGTCGCGGATGATGATCGGATCGAACGGCGAGATGTAGGTGCGCACGGCGAGACGGTCGACGGGCGGCGTCGTGATGAGCGATAGCTCGCGCACACCGGTCAGGGCAAGTTGCAGCGTGCGCGGGATGGGCGTCGCCGACAGCGTCAACACGTGAACGTCCTCGCGGAGCTTCTTCAGCCGCTCCTTATGGCCGACGCCGAAGTGCTGCTCCTCGTCGATGATCAACAGGCCGAGGCGTTTGAACTCGATCGCTTTGCTCAACAGCGCATGCGTGCCGACGACGATGTCGATGGTGCCGTTCTTGAGGTTGTCCTTGACCTCGACCAGTTCCTTGCTGCCGACGAGGCGGGAAGCCTGCGCGACCTTGATTGGAAGGCCCTTGAAGCGTTCGGTGAAGGTCTTGAAGTGCTGCCGTGCGAGCAGCGTCGTCGGCACGACGACGGCAACCTGCAGGCCGTTCATCGCGGCGACGAACGCGGCGCGCAGCGCCACCTCCGTCTTGCCGAAGCCGACGTCGCCACACACGAGGCGGTCCATCGGGCGGCCGGCGGCGAGATCGGTCAGCACCTGCTCGATGCTGGTCTCCTGGTCCTCGGTCTCTTCGTAGGGGAAGCGGGCGACGAACTCGTCGTAAGCGCCCTCAGGCGTCGCCACGGCCGGGGCTTCCTTGAGCTGGCGCAGGGCGGCGATCTTGATCAGCTCCGAAGCGATCTCGCGCAGCCGCTTCTTGAGCTTGGCCTTGCGCGACTGCCAGGCGACGCCACCCAGCTTGTCGAGATGGCCATCGGATTCATCGGCACCATAGCGCGACAGAAGCTCGATGTTCTCGACGGGCAGGAATAGCTTGTCGCCACCGGCGTAGTGCAGTTCGAGGCAGTCGTGCGGGGCGTTGAGAACCGTAATGGTCTTCAGGCCGGCGAAGCGACCGATGCCGTGGTCGGCGTGGACGACAAGATCGCCGACCGAAAGGCTGGTCGCCTCGGTCAAAACGTCGACGGCGGAACGCTGCTTGCGGCGCGGCCGCACGAGCCGGTCGCCGAGGATATCCTGCTCGCCAATGACGACAATCTCGGGCGTCTCGAAGCCCTGCTCCATGCCGAGCACGCCGACACCTGTGGTACTGCCGGGCAATGCCAGAGCTTCGGCATAGGATTCGACGCGCTTCACGTCCTTGAGGCCGTGATCAGTGAGCAGCGTCACGAGCCGCTCGCGCGCACCGGGCGTCCAGGACGTGACGATGACGCGGCGGGATTCGCCCTGGATGCGGCGGATATGACCGACGACGGCGTCGAAGACGTTGACGTCGCCCTGCTGGCGTTCGGCGGCGAAGGTGCGTCCGCCGCGGCCGCGCCACGAGCGGACGTGCGGGGCCTCGGCTTCCTCGAACGGTGTCAGGCGATAGCAGCGGTCGGCCGAGAGATGCTTCGCGTACTCGACACGATCGAGGAACATGCGGTCGGCCGGCACCGGCTTGTACGGCGGCCCGCCGAACTTCGCCTCCTCAAGCGCTTCGCGACGCGCGTCATAGTGCTCGGCGATCTGGTCGAAGCGGCTTGCGGCGGATTCATCGGCGCGGTGATCGAGGCTGACAGGCACACCCGGCAGATAGTCGAACAGCGTCTCCAGATGATCGTGGAACAGCGGCAGCCAGTGCTCCTGGCCGGGATAGCGATGGCCGGAGCTGACGGCCTCGTAGAGCGGATCATCGCCGGTCGCGCCGCCGAATAGCTCGACGTAGCGCGCGCGGAACAGCTTCTCGGCCTCGTCGCCGTAAGCGATCTCGCTCACCGGCAATAGCGCGAGCTTCTGCACCGGCTTGGTCGTGCGCTGCGTCGTGACGTCGAACGCCTTGATGGTCTCGATGGTGTCACCGAAGAAATCGAGACGCACGGGGCTTGCGCGTCCTGGCGGGAAGAGATCGAGGATGCCGCCGCGCACGGCGTACTCACCCGCTTCCATGACGGTGCCGGAGCGCGTGTAGCCCATGAGCGCCAAACGCTGCGTCAGGCGGGCCATGTCGACGCGCTGGCCGGGGGACATTGCCTTGGTCGTCCGCTTCACGAATGCGCGCGAGGGGATGCGCTGCAGGACGGCGTTGACGGTCGTCAGGACGATGGTCGGATGTTTGCGCGTGGCGAGCGAAAGCTTGGCGAGAGTCGCCATGCGACGCGCGACGATGTCAGAGGTCGGGCCGACGCGGTCATAGGGAACCGTGTCCCATGCGGGGAACGAGATGACGCGCACGTCCGGCGCGAAGAACGACAGCCCCTGCTCCAGCGCCTCGATGCGGCGGTCGTCACGCGCGATGTGCAGCAGCGCGCCCGGCGGCTTGTCGGCGCCAGCTTCGTTGACGAGCTGCGCCAGGACGAGCGCGTCCATTCCCTCCGGAACGCCGCCGACGGTCCATGCGGTGCGATTGCCCTCCTTCACGCCGGTCGCCATTACGTCTCCAAACGCTCGCCGCTCGCGGGCGGCGTCAATCCGTGGTGGGCACGCAGGTCGGCGACCAGAATGGCGAACTCGCCAATGTCGCCAACAGCTTCTCCTTGCGAGAACCAGTGTGTCAGCAGCGGATCCGGCAGGGCCAGAAAGCGCTCGAATGCGGCCAGCTGCTCGGACGACATGTCGCCAAGTCGCGCCTCGGCAAAGCGGCCCAGGACGATGTCCATCTCCTTGGTGCCGCGATGGGACGCGCGATAGGCGGCTCGCCGGCGCCGCATCTCGATGTCGTCTTGCATGAAAAACCGCTTTTTGGATAACCCGGCGTGAAGGCTTGACGGCGCGTGGACTGGCCGCCACCCTCCTGTGAGGTCGGGACGTTGATATAGCGCCCGTTTCCAATTGCGCAAAGGGCCGAGGGGACTGGCATCCTTCAGCTCGCGATATGCCAATCCGCCGGATTATCGAGGCCCTTATCCGATGCGGCCCATCGAGCTGACGCCCCTTTTTGCCTCGCTGCAGTCGCTGACCGGGATCGGGCCGCGGCTGATCCTGCTGATGCGCAAGTGCGTCAACCTGCCCGCCGGAATCACGGAGCCGCGCGTGCTCGACCTGCTCTGGCACCTGCCGACGGGCGTGGTCGACCGGCGCGCGGAGCCGACGATTGCGGATGCCGTGGCGGGGTCGATTGCGACGCTGAAAGTGCGGATCCTCAAGCACTCACCGCCACCGCGCGGCAACAACCGAGCGCCGTACAAGGTCCGCGTAGAGGACGATACCGGTAAGCTCGAACTCGTGTTCTTCCATGCCGAGCGCAAGTTCATAGAGCGGCAGCTGCCGGTCGGCGAGGAGCGCTACGTCTCGGGGCGCGTCGAGCGCTATTCCGAGAAGCTGCAGATGTCGCACCCGGATTATATCGTGCCCCCCGAGGCGCGCGGCGACCTGCCGATGCTGGAGCCGGTCTATCCGCTCACCGCAGGGCTGTCGGGAAAGATCGTGCAGAAGGCGACGCGGCAGGCGCTGGAGCGGTTGCAGGAGGTGCCGGAGTGGCAGGAGCCGGCCTGGGTCGCTGCGCGCGACTGGCCGATTTTCGTCGATGCCCTGCAGCGGCTGCACAAACCCGCTGACGCCGGCGACGTGTCGACCGGCGGCGCGCCGTGGCAGCGGCTCGCGTACGACGAACTGCTTGCGGGGCAGCTGGCGCTGGCGCTGGTGCGGCAGAACTTCAAGACACGTCCCGGCCGGATCGTCCGCGGTGACGGCAGCGTGCGTGCAAAACTCGCCGACGCGCTGCCCTTCACGCTGACGAACGCGCAACGTGAGGCGATGCGTGAGATCGAAGCCGACATGGGCGCTCCGCGGCGCATGCTGCGGCTGTTGCAGGGCGACGTCGGTTCGGGGAAGACGGTGGTTGCGTTGCTGGCCATGGCGATCGCGGTGGAATCGGGCGCGCAGGCGGCGCTGATGGCGCCGACGGAGGTGCTGGCGCGGCAGCACCTGGAGACTATCGCGCCGCTGGCCGAGAAGGCGGGGCTACGCCTCGGGCTGCTGACGGGGCGCGAGAAGGGCCGCGCGCGCAAGGACGTGCTGGACCGGCTCGCGACGGGCGAGATCGACATCATCATCGGGACGCACGCGCTGTTCCAGCCCGACGTGCATTTCCGCGACCTCGCGTTCGCCGTCATCGACGAGCAGCACCGGTTTGGCGTGCACCAGCGATTGTCGCTGCAGTCGAAGGGCGGCAGCGCGGGCACGGACGTGCTGGTGATGACCGCAACGCCGATCCCGCGCACGCTGGTGATGACGCACTATGGCGATCTTGACGTCTCTCGCCTCAACGAGAAGCCGCCGGGCCGCAAGCCGATCGTGACGAAGAAGATCCCAACCGAGTCGATGGAGAAGCTGGTCGAGCGGCTGCGCAGTCAGCTCGCCGAGGGCGCGCAGGTCTACTGGGTGTGTCCGCTGATCGAGAGCTCGGACGTGTCGGAGCTTGCAGCGGCGGAGGAGCGGCACGCGTACCTGTCGCAGCTGTTCGGCAAGGAGAACGTCGGGCTGCTGCACGGCGGCATGCAGGACACGGCGAAGGACGCCGCGATGGAGGCGTTCGCCGCCAATCAGCTCAAGATCCTCGTCGCGACGACGGTGATAGAAGTGGGCGTCAACGTGCCGAATGCCAACATCATGGTGATCGAGCACGCGGAGCGCTTCGGCCTCGCGCAGCTGCATCAGCTACGCGGGCGTGTCGGGCGTGGCTCGCGCGAGAGCTTCTGCATGCTGCTCTTCAAGAGCCCGCTGGGCGAGACGGCGAAGGCGCGGCTGGAGATGATGGAGGAGACCGAGGACGGCTTCCTCATCGCCGAGAAGGATCTGGAATTGCGCGGCGGCGGCGAGGTGCTGGGCGCACGGCAGAGCGGCACGCCGGGTTTCCGGGTCGCGGACGTGCCTGGGTTCGAGGCGCTCCTGACCGCGGCGCGCGATGACGCGCGGATGGTGCTGGCGGCCGATCCGATGCTGTCCACCCCGCGTGGGCAGGCGCTGCGGACGCTGCTCTACATCTTCGAATGCGACGAGGCGGTGCGGCTGTTCCGGGCGGCGTAGGTTGCCGCTTGTTCCACTGTCATCCCGGGCGCAGCGAGCATTGCGAGCAAGACCCGGGGTCCAGCGAAAAGTAGGTCGCAGACACGTAATCTAGCGAGCTTCGCACACTTGTGCTGGGTCCCGGCTCGGCGCTCGGTTTCGCCTCGCTTGGCCGGGAGGACAGATGAGCATCACGCCGGGAGGGCGGGTTTGCCCTTGTTCTTCTTGTTGCGGCGGGACTGCTCGGCGAGTTCGCGCAGCCGAGCCTGAGACTCGGGCGTCACCATGCCGGCCGAGATGACGACCTTTGCGGCATCTTCAATGGTCATGTCGAGGAACGTCACCGCACTGCGGGGTAGAAAGCAGACAAAGCCCGTCGGCGGCACAATGCCGGTCGGCATGAAGACGGTCAGCACATCGTTGTCGCCGCCGGGCATGACTCGGCCGATCTCGCCGGTCGTCTCGCCGGTGACGAAGACGATCGACCAAAGGCCTTTGCTCGGAAATTCGATCAGTCCGACCTTCTGGAATGCCTGCCCCGGGCCGGTCGCGCTGACAACGGATTCGAAAATCTGCTTCACGCCACTGTAGACGTTGCGCACGATCGGCATGCCGCCCAGCATCTGCTCACCGAACGAGATCAGCGTGCGGCCCAACAGGTTGGCGGCCAGCGCGCCGATGAGGGTCAGCGCCGCGATGCCGACGACGAGGCCGAACCCCGGCATCGGGAACGGAAGGTAGGTGTCAGGCAGATAGGCGGCGGGGACGAAGGGTTTGATCCAGGCATCGGTGACGTTGATGAACCACCACGCGAAATAGATGGTGATCGTCACCGGGCCTACGACGACGAGGCCGGTGAGGAAGTAGTTGCGCAGGCGCGCGCCTAGATGCCAGCCGCCGGCGGAAGGGTCCTCGCGCACGAGCTTGCGCAGCCCGGCGCGCAACTCGGCCGAAGCCTCCTGCGGTCTGTTGGATGGATCGGCGGAGCTCATCAAAAATCCCACAGAACCCTGGCGGAGCGGCCGGGGCTTGCCGGACTTTCCCATGGTTTTGCCGCCGACGTAAGGGTCAGCATACGCGCAGGTCGCCTAAGGTTTCGGCAACGGGCGGACGGCTGGGGGAAGGCTGGCGCTATTCCGTGACGACCAGGCAGTCGAAGCCATCGGGTTTCAACGCATTGCAGAGCCGCTGCGGCTCGCGCTCGTTG